>NZ_JAELVH010000074.1 GCF_019399235.1 Streptomyces poriferorum
GTCCGGCGGGGGCCGGGTTGAGGAAGTCGGGGACGTAGCCGCCGGTGGGCGGGATCAGCTCGCAGAGCCAGCCCTGGTCAAGGCCGGCGGCCACCATGCGGGGGCGTACCTGGTCGGCCCAGGGCCGGTGAATGGGATGCGCGGTGCCGGACGTCAGCAGTCGGAAGCTGGGCGCGATCTCCCACATCGGTGAGACGGCGAACCGCACCTGCGACAGATCACTTGTCGAGAACTCCAGCTCCGCCAGGACAACCACTCCTCAATAGATTCAGGCATGCATGAATCAATGGCGGGCCAGCCTACCGTGTGGAGATCATCCCGCCATGACCTCACAAACAATCACTGCGGCGGCATCGGGCACCTGGAAGCTCGGCGACCTGACGGTCAACCGGCTCGGTTTCGGCGCGATGCGCCTGACGCAGCACGGCGAGGCGTTCGCGGCCGATGCCGTCCCGCGCGACCGCGACCAGGCGATCGGTGTGCTGCGCCGCGCGGTCGATCTCGGCGTGAACCACATCGACACCGCCGCGTTCTACTTCTCGTCGCTGCGCTGCGCCAACGAGCTGATCAACCAGGCGCTGGCCCCCTACCCGGACGACCTTGTCATCGCCACCAAGGTCGGACCAGGCCGCGACCCTGCGGGCCAGTGGCTGCCGCACGCCACCCCCGCGCAGTTGCGCGGCCAGGTCGAGGAGAACCTGCGCCGGCTCGGCCGCGACCACCTCGACGTGGTGAACCTGCGCATCGTCGGCACCGCTTCCATCGCCGAACGCTTCGGCGCACTTGCCGAACTGCGCGAGGCCGGCCTCATCCGGCACCTGGGGCTGTCCAATGTCCGCCCCCACCACCTCGCCGAGGCCCAGAGCATCGCACCGGTGGTCTGCGTCCAGAACATGTACGGCATCGGCGCATCACCCGAACAGAAGGAGTTCCTGGGCATCTGCGGTGAACAACGCATCGCGTTCGTGCCGTTCTACTCGATCGCCGGCACCGGACGCACTGCCGGCGCGACCACCGACCACAGCGAACAGGTGCACGCCATCGCCCGTGCACACGGTGTGAGCACAGCCCAGATCCGGCTGGCGTGGACACTCCACCAGGGCTCCCACGTCCTGGCCATCCCCGGCACCGGCGACCTTGACCACCTCGCCCAGAACGTCGCCGTCGGCTCCCTGCGTCTGTCGGACGAAGAACTGGCCTCCTTGGACCCCCACCACCACGAGACGGTATGAGCAAGACACCCATGCCGTAGTGATCCACTTCTGCTGATTGTCCCGCACACCGTCCAAGGGGCCCGGCACCCTCTCCACCCTGGCGTGGAGAGGGGCGGGAAGACGAGTGGACACGGCCATGAAGTACATCCACGCGGCCCATCCTCACCGTGGCGTCCCTGTCCCCAGCTGAGAGCTGAGACCCATGGGTAAGTTCAGGCGTGGGCCAGTTTCAGTGCCTGCTTCAGGTTGTACTCGGCGATGCCCGCCATGAAGGTCCGATCAGGGAAATCCCCGTCAAGCAGCCGCAAGGGACCCGCCGTCAGCGAGAGCCGCTGCGCGAGCATGTAGAGCGCGAGCCGGTCCTCGTCCAAGCCGTCCACCTTCAGCGGCTGGTAGGCGTCATGCAGGCGGATTCGCAGAAAGACGTGCTCCCACTCGACGTCGAAGTACATCAATCCCTCGATGTCGATCGCCACGGGGTTCCCGTCCGCGTCCACCAGCACATGGTCGGGCCCCAGCTCGCCGTGCACGACCGCATACTCCGTGCGTGGCTGCACCGCCGCCGCCAGGCCCAGCAGCCGCTCCTCCAGGCGCCCGCAGACACCCATGATGCGCGGATCGCGCGAGGCCGCCTCGCCAAGGTCCCGCAGTGCACGGTCAAGAACCACACCCTCGCACGACCTACCGCGCGACGTTCCTCCACCGTCGACCACGGCCACCTTGCCGTACGTCGGTGCACGGTGACCTCGCATCGCCTCCAGCGACTCCGCGAGCCGGACTATAACCACAGCCGCCGCGCCAGGGTCGCGCGCGAGCAACTCCTCAAGGTTCTCCGCCGGAAGGTCCTCGACGATCGCAAGGTCTGCATGACAGTAATCCCCGTCGCGGTCGAGGAGACGGATCGCCGGAACGCGGACGCCGAGCCCTTCCAGCCGCGCGTGCGCGGCCTGGAACAGATCAAGCTGAAGGCCGGGCGAGAACGGGTCGGTGAGGTCGTCGTCACCCTCGGCCGCCGGCCAGAAGTTCTCGGTGTCGTCCCACAAATAGGCAATCGCAGTCGTCGCGTCGTCCATTACCAGGCGGTACACACCCTTCTTGCTGCCGCCTGCGACCCGCTCGACCCCCTCCAGCCGCCGCCCGCCACCCAGCGCAGCGCGCGCCGCCCCCGCCAACTGCTCCCGCGTCACTGTCCTGGGTGCCACGTTCCGAACCGCCTCTCCATCGCGTAACCCGCGAACCCTACGGGAGCACCATCGAGGAGGCGACCGGCTTCAACCGAATCCGGGTCCCCGCGAGCCAAGATCACTCACTGACAGGGACTTGTGGACCGCCCGCGGGGAACTCGTGGCGGTCGAACACACCAGCACACCAGCATCAGGCCCCGAACCCGCCATACGCAAAGCCGTCGAGGAACCACTCAGGCGTGGGTGACTGCGACTCCCAGGCCAGAAATCCGCGAACCCGCCTGCTTCGCCCGGCGGCAAGGTGGAGCCCGGCGAGACGCCGCGTGCGGCAGCGGCACGAGAGCTGCTGGAGGAGACCGGCCTGCACACCGAGCTGCTTCTCGATCCGCAGCCGTGGCAGTGCGTTCCTGCCGGGCCGAGTGGTCTCCGACACTGGGCCTGTCCTATGCGCGTTCGTCGGACGCGGCGTACCGCTCGCCTGGGAGCAGAACCAGCCGGCGGCATGGTCCGTCTGGACGCCGATGGGGACAGCGTCTTCCCCGAAGGCCGCGAGCGGATGCCGCGCACGCTCGCCGCCTTGTGGCCGGCGGGGCGGTCGGGTCCCTCTGAGGTAGGTTCCCTGGTCGTCGTTCGCAGACGGCCTCGATCCGGTTGAGGTCGGTCGAGGGCAGGTGACGAGCTCCAGGTCGTGCCGGAAGCGGCACCCCAACGGCTCCAGGCCGGGCCCATGCTCGAACTCCTCCCGGTGCAGGTGCCCGTTGGGTACGCGGTAGTGTGCGGTGCGTGCTGCTGCAGCGGACAGCGCCCCGTTCGCCGCAAGCATGGGCACCTACCCCCAACTCCTCGCAGGCCCGACCGAGCCCGGTCCCGGGGTGGACCGGGTCGTGATCGCCTGCCGTGCCTTCACGGGGCTGCTGGACGCACGCGTGCCGATGCCGGCCTGCCTGGACCAACCGCCATGGCGGTGCCTCTGTCTGCCCACTGGTCACTGGACGATACTGTCCGCGCCCGCCGAACTCGCCGACATCCTCGATGCGGCCTTCTCCTACAGCGCGAACTGAGAGGCACAGCCCGATGCTTGACCACGAAAGCGTCCGCCGGTTGCGGGCCCACGCCCAGGCTCTGGCCGGCGGAACGCCGGAGACATCTGCCGAGGCGGTCGTCCGACGGGTCTTCGCCATACAGGCCCAGGACGCAACGGCCGCCGACCTGGGCATCCGGGTACGCGGACGGGACCTCACCGCACGGTCCATCCGCATGGCATACGAGAAGGAGCGGAGCATCGTCCGCGGCTGGTACATGCGCGGCACCCTGCATACCATCCCCAGCGGCGACGCCCGCTGGGTCCTGCGACTGCTCGCACCTCGAATCCTTGCCACAACCAGCCGTCGCTACCAGCAGCTGGGCCTGGACGACGATCTGCGCCGGCGCGCCGACCACCTGATCCGGTGCGAGCTTGCCACGCACGGCCCACTCACCCGGCCCGAGTTGACCGAGCACCTCACCACCCTCGGCATCCCGCCGGACGGACAGGCGCCCTTCCACCTGATCCGCCACGCGGCACTCACCGGCATCCTCTGCCACGGCCCCCAGCGCGCGGGTGAGGCCACCTATGTACTTCTCGACGACTGGCTGCCCGCCATCGGGTGCGCCCAGTGGGAGGGAGACTCCGCCCTCGCCGAGCTGGCCCGCCGCTACCTTGCCGCGCACGCCCCTGCCGCCTTGGAGGATTTCGCCGCATGGTCCGGGCTGCCGGTCACATGGGCCCGCAGGGCCTGGAAAACGCTGGCGGAATCCGGCGCGATCACCGGAGACGACGCGTTGACCATGCTCGCCGACCGGGTGGAACAACCAACGGGTACACCCGACACCCCAGACGTTCGCATGCTGCCCGCCTACGACAACTACCTGGTCGGCTACCGCACCCGCGAGGTATCTGTCCCCGCACTTCACCGGGCCGGCGTCTGGCCGGGAGGCGGAATCATCCGGCCCACCGTCATCGCCGACGGCCTTGCCGTCGCCACCTGGACCCGTGGCTCCGGCTCGCGCTCCATCCAGGTGGATACGTTCGAACCTGGCCCGCCTGAGATCGAGGAGGGAATCGAGAGGGAGAAGGAGGCCGTCGCCCGTTTTCTGCGGGCCGCCAAATAGCCGAACCGGTTGACGTGCACCATCAGGTGCGGGAGCCCGTCAGCGGCCCGTTCGCTTCCCTGACGCACTGGTGCCAAAGGGGGCCGGACGGTCTCGACCGCGCAGGACAGACCGTTCAGCCCGTCACGGACCAGCATGAGACGTCGTTCACTCCGCGGCAATCGATCGCGGTGACGTGTGCATCCCGCGCTTGGCGCCCTCACGCCGTCGCCGCCCACAAGGCCGAGGATGGCCCGCCGGCCGGTGCTGCGTCACGCCCGTGGGGTCCAAGCCGCAACCAGGTCGAGGAGGCCGGGGAAGCGGGCGTTGAGATCTACGACGCGCACGTGACTGCGGCGCTCGAGCCCGTACTGGCGCTGGCGTGTGATTCCCGCCTCCCGCAGGGCCTTGAAGTGGTGTGTGAGAGAGGACTTGGGCCGGTCGAAGCCGAACCAGCCGCAGGCGTGGTCGAACTGTTCCGATTCCAGGAGGAGCCTGTGGACGATCGTCAGCCTCAAAGGGTCGCTGAGTGCAGCCAGAACCGTCTCCAGGCGAAGGTCGTCGACTGCCGGTTCAGGCAGCGGTTCAGGTAGGCCGGGTGGCTCGGGGAACACCTCGTCGGTCCAGGGTGCGGTGCCCACGGTCGGAGGCATCGGTAACTCCTCATGACTCGATTCCTTTGTACGACTTCAATCGTACTGCATGCTAAGTTCGACTCGACTCGTACTGCAGGAAGTCGGGAGGCACGCTCATGTCCGAGACTCGGCCCGCATCCGTCCAGGCCGTAGACGGGAGGCGACGCAATGACACCACGAAGGCCGGGGAAGGGGGCGTCGCTCCACTGCGGTGGGTATGGCTGGCCGCATGGCCTATCACCGCCATCTTCGTACTCTCGAACGCGGCGACCCCGCTGTACGTGCTGTGGCAGCGCGACATCGGCTTTTCCAAGGGCACCCTGACCGTCGTGTTCGCCTTCTACATCGTCGGTCTCATCGGCTCACTCCTCGTCTCCGGTGTGGTCTCCGACCGGCTCGGACGCAAGCCCGTACTGCTGCCCGCCCTTGTACTCGCCCTCATCGCATGCCTGATCTTCGCGACCGCCACCAGCGTGGCCGCGTTGATCGTGGCCAGGCTGCTCACCGGAATGGCGGTCGGTGCTGTGGTCTCGGCGGGCATGGCTGCGGTGACCGACGTGGCCGGCCCCGAACGCAAGAGAATCGCCGCCCTGCTCGCTTCGTGCGCGATGGTCTTCGGCGCCGGTCTCGGCCCCTTCCTGGCCGGGGTCCTCTCGGAAACCATGCCCGCACCTACCGTCACCGTCTTCGTCGTCGAGGCCACGCTGCTCGTCACCGCGATGTTTGCCGTACTGCGCATGCCGATCCGGAGCCCCTTGTCGCCACCCAAGGGCGCCTGGGTGCGTGTACCCGCCGTCCCACAGGGAAGCGGTCGTGAACTAACCCTGGGGATCGCCGTGTTCGCACCCGGCATTACCGCCACATCCTTTGTGCTCTCGCTCGGTCCCTCGCTCCTCTCGGGTCTGCTGGGCAGTACCAGCCGGATCATCGCCGGTGCCATGGCCTTCGCCATGTTTCTCGCCGCTACCGCGATGCAGTTCGCTGTCCAGCATCTGCACCGGCGCATCATCCTGGCCGCCGGCGCGATCAGTACCACGGCGAGCATGATCGCGTTGGTCATCGCCGTGCACGCCTCCTCCGTGCCGGTTCTCGTAGCCTCGGCGCTGCTCGCCGGAGCCGGCCAGGGGATGGGGCAGTTGGGCGGCCTGTCCCTGCTCAACTCCAGCGTTCCTCCCCAGCGCCTCGCGGAGGCCAACGCCGCTCTCAACGTGGGCGGGTATGCCTTCGCCGGCGTTCTTCCTGTCTCTGCCGGATACCTGAGTGATGCGGTGGGACTGACCGACGGTGCCACGGTGTTCGGCGTAGCCCTCATGATCCTCGCGGCCATCGGAGGCCTGGTGGTTCTCGCCGGTTGGCGCCAAGTGGCGGAGCGGGCCTGACGGTCACGACGGGCGATGCGCGCTCTGGCAAGGGACGCGCCGCTCCCGGGCCCCGTGGCCGGTGCGCACGACCGATCCGGTGAGGCTGCGGCGAGTCCGGCTCGCCGCGGCCAGGGCGCCGGTCACGAGGTCCACGCACATGTGGTCGGCGATCGTCCGGCCGACCGGACGGTGCGGGGCGAGACCGATGACATCCCACTGCGACTGCGGCGACGGCCACGTTGAGAACCCGCCGTCCGGCCAACGGGAAAGTTGCCCGGCCTCGCCCCTGCCGTTACGGCTCCGCCCGGAGCTTGGCCCAGCCCCGTGCGTGGACGGTCACTGGAGTCGGGGCGCTTCCTGACGTCAGGCCGACTCCGCTGGACCGTCCTGTTCACGCCGGCCGGGGCCGCCGCCGGGTTGTCGCAGGGCGGCGGTGAGCATGGTGCCGAGCACCTGCTGAGATGATTGGAGCTCTGTGATCGTCTCGGTGATGCGGCGGTGCTCTCGCTGCAGGTCAGCGACCATTCCGGGACAGGTCGACGGAATGAGGCGTTCGCCGTCGTCATGGACGCAGTGCAGCAGGCGGCCGATGACCGCGGTGGGCAGGCCTGCGGCCAGCAGGGCACGGATATGGCGCACAGCGGCGACGTCAGCCTCGGAGTACTCACGATAGCCGTTTGTGAGCCGTAGCGGCCGGAGCAGCCCCTGCTCCTCGTAGTAACGCAGCAACCGCCGACTGACGCCTGCCGTCCGGGCCAAGGCACCGATCCGCATGGAACACCCCGCTCCAAGGTTGACCTTCACACCGATGTGACACCTTAACGTCCCGGTTGTCAGCCACCATCCAGCGAAGGAGCCAGAAATGCCGGGAGCAGTGGTCATAGGAGCCGGTCCAGGGATCGGCCGGTCGGTCGCCCGCCGATTCGCCCGCCAGGGACTGCCGATCGCGCTCATCGCACGGACCGCCCGAACACTTGCCGACGTGACCGAAGCGGTTTCCCCCTTCGGTGTGCCAGTCATCGCCCTGACAGCGAACAGCACCGACGAGACGGCACTGCGCGCCGCCCTCGACACTGCGACCGCGGAGTTCGGCCTCCCCGACGTCGTGGTCTACAACGCGGCGATCATCCAGCCGGACACACCCGGACAACTGTCCGCGCACGCCCAGTTGGATGCCTGGGCGGTCAACGTGGTCGGAGCGATCACCGCCGCCTCCCACCTTGCCCCCGAAATGGCGCGGCGGGGGAGTGGTTCATTCATCATCACCGGCGGAATGCCCGAGCCGAAGCCCCAGTACGTGAGCCTTTCGCTCGGCAAGGCCGGAGTGCGCACCCTGGTCACTCTGCTCGACCAGGAATATGGACCCTCCGGCGTCCACGTGGCCAGCGTCACCGTGGACGGTCCCGTCGCTGCGGGTACGGCGTTTGACCCCGACGACATCGCCGAACACTACTGGCGCCTGCATACCCAGCCGCGACGCCAATGGCAACGGGAGGTCCTCCACAGCGGCCTCGCCGGGGAAGCCGTCGCAGGCGGCACGACGCCGGACGCTGAAGGCGACTCCGGCGTCGGGTGGGGGTGACGGCGTGGCCGAGGGCCGCGAGCAGGCCGTTGTTGCGGGCCGCTACGTCCACGATGCCGTCGAGGAACGCGAGGAGGCGCGACCGGAGATCGGCTGCGGGACGCGATCAGCGGGGCTGACACGACTTCCGCGGTCATGACCTCCATAGGCACCCGGCCCGCTGCCCACGAGATCCTTGGCGAGAACGTGAAGTTCCGTCCTTGCGCCGAGACGAACGGCACCTGCGACGAGGTGCCGGGGTCTGCTCGGCGGCCATTGAGCGCGTGGCTGGGGCCCCTTGCGGCCGCCCGCGGGGATTCAGGACGGGGCCCCCAACACGTTGGCGAGGAAGTGCGCCTCGTTGCGTCCGAGTCTGGTTGCGATCACGGCCTCGCCGCCCGTGATGCGGCCGATTACGGTGACCTTGGCGAGCAGCCGGTCCTCGCCCTGGACTATCGCCAGGGAATCCGTGGGGGCGGCCCGGCCTGTCACCTTGCCGGTCAGGGCGGTGAAAGCCTTGGCGTCCTTACTCTCGAACGCCACCTGGACCGACCATCCGCCCGGTCCGCCGTCCTCCGTGTCCTCGAACGCCGAGACCTGCCTGAACCTGGTGACAGTCATGCCGGGAGCGGTGGAGACGATCACGCACTGTTGTCGGTCGTCCGAGGTGAAGCCGCGACCCGAGGGCACGCCGGGCTGCGATGTCGCGAAGGTGGCGGCTTCGGACGACCCGCTGCCGGGGCAGGCTCCAGGCTGTTCGCGCTCCACTTCGAGGAAGCGCACAGGCCGGTCCGGGGCTCCCGCGGAGCCCGTGCCACCGCCGTCGCCGGACCCGTCCCAGGGACTCAGCACCAGCAGTGTGCCGGCCAACACGCCGGCCGCGGCCAGCGCGCTGACGGTCAACCGCACACGCCGGCTCCGTCCGGACGCGGCGGTGGCCGGCGGGCCGGGCAGGTGTGCCGTCCCGGCCGGCTCTGCCATGGCCTGTGTCGGCCCGTCCGCTTCGGTGCGCCCGGACCGGGCGGTCGGGCCGGTGGTGCCAACTTGGCGCAAGGCGTCACGCAGGGCATTCCGCTCGGCACGGTGTCGCTCGATGGCTGCGGTCCACCGGGCGTCCAGCACGCTCCCGTCGCTGCGGGCCGCCGGACCGTCACCGAGATGGCCGGCGCAGTGAGCGATCAGCTCGGCCGGCGTGGGCCGCGCCCGCGGATTCAGATCGAGACAGGGCAGAACGAGGGCGTCCAATACGGACGGCAGGCCGGAGACATCGGTCTCGCCGGTGGCCGCGCGCATCAGCAGCTCCAGAGCCGAGATCTCCTCGATGTCCAGGTAGGGCGGCCTCCCCACCGCCAGGTAGTACAGGGTCGCCCCCAAGGAGAAGACGTCGGACGCCTCAGTGGTCGGCTCGCCCCGGGCCTGTTCCGGCGACGCGTATGCCACGGTGCCGAGCGCCGACTGGGTCCGGGTCAGGTCGTGCGCCTGCGAGATACCGAAGTCGATCACGCGCGGCCCCTCCACCGGCAGCAGCACATTCGACGGCTTGATGTCCCGGTGCACCAGCCCTGCTGAGTGGAGGGAGGCCAGGGCCTCCGCCATGCCGGCAGCCACCCAGTGCAGCGCGTCCGGTCCCAGCGTGCCGCAATCCTCCACCAGCTCCTTCAGTGAAGGCGCCGGAACGTACTCCTGCGCCATCCAAGGCACCTGCGCCGTGGGGTCGGCGTCGACGACACTTGCCGTGTAGACACCGCGTACCCGCTGCGCGCACGCGACCTCGCGGGCGAACGGCCAGCACTGTGAACCGTCCGACCCGCTGCCCCGGACGTACCGTTTCCGCCCCACCCCACCGCATGTCCCTGTGCCCACCTGTCTCCCCATTGCGGGGAAGTCGTAGCCCTGGCGGTCGCGCCGCACTCGACTTGATCGCTCTGCATCGTCACGTACGGGACGCGAACTGTGCATGCTTTTGGCCGAGTTCACCGGCGAAGCAGCGGACGGCGGACCACCGTGTGCGTGAGCCGGCCCATCTGGGGGTGCTCGTACTCGATCGGCGGCTTGTTGTTCTCGGCAGGAGGTGGCGCGTGGCCCGATCGCGGTGTGCCGGTGCCGCAAGCCGACGATGGAGGCCGCAGGGGGAGGCAGGCAATGTGCCTCTCCTCGGAGGCCGTGCACAGATTGAGTGCGGGGCACACGTGCCCAGGCCCGCCTGCGGTCATCGGCGACGAGGGTAACCACGGACGAGTTCCAGGGGCCTACTGGTTCGCCTTGGGGTTCAGCCTTGAACGGATTGACCCGGGCAACCGGATGTGGACGCTGACGACGACACCGAAGATCGTCAGCGGTATCGATGCGGCATCGCTGGAGCGGGCCGCGGCCTTCTGCTCCGGGCTGGTGCACCGCGTCGTGCCGGTGGCCGGTGCGAGGAGACGGAGCTCGCGAAGCTGCTGGAGAACACCTTCCCGGCCGTGTACATCGTGCTGGTCCACGAGCCGGCGGAAGTGGCCCGCGATACCGGTCCGGATCTGCCCGCAGCGTTGGAGGCGGCAGCGACCAAGCCGTTCGGCTTCATGCGCTTCGACCCGGGCCCGGGTATCGGAGGCCACTGCCTGCCGATCGACCCGGTGTACCTGTCGTGGTGTCGGCCAGGAGCGTGCTGCGGGCCGCAGAGGGTGGGGGTAGCCTCCCATCGGTCCGGAGGTGCCGCTTCTATGGTGCCCCGATCAAGCCTTGAGGGGACGGCTGCCGAGCGCGCAGTGCGCGCCGCCTTCCAAGAGCTGTTCCACCTCCCGGTGAGCGGAGTCGACGATGGCGCGGACGCACCGCGAAGCGTCCTCCGGACGTCCGTCCGCGATGGCCTCGGCCACTTCCATATGGCGGCGTACCGCGTCCACGTCCACATGGTCCGGCATCAGGGGCAGGTCGCGGCGGGCGACGAGAAGCTCCTCGGTGACCTCGGAGAGCTGGGCGAACATCCCGTTGCCCGAGGCATTCAGCAGCGCCTTGTGAAAGGCCAGGTCAGCCGCTATGAAGCCCTGGATGTCATCGGCTCGAGCGACGCTCTCCATCGCCCGGGCGAGCTCGACGAGCGCCTTCCGCGCGCTGGGTGACGCGCCCGCCGCCGCGAGGGCAGCGGCGGACGGTTCCACCGCAGCCCGCAATTCGGTGAGTTCGCGCAACTGGGCGCCGCGGAAGGGAGAGGCCAGTCGCCATCGGATGACTTGGGGGTCGTAGAGGTTCCACTCGGTCATCGGCCGCACGGTGATTCCCACGCGGGGCCGGCTGGTGACGACCCGCTTCGACTCCAGGACCCGGACCGCCTCGCGTGCCACGGTCCGGGAGACTCCGTACCGGTCCTGTACGTCTTCGAGGCGGAGGACCTCGCCCGCACGGATCTGCTCCGCGGCGAGGGACTCCCCGATGCGCTCGACCACCTGACCGTGCAGTCCGTGCAGTTCCACGCCACTCCCTGTCGTCCGTTTCAAAGGGCCTGCATTTGCCGATTCTGGCGTCCGGTGCTCGTCAACGAGAATCGGCGAGTCTGCGCAGGAGCGTGCCCACGCGTTCACCTGTGTTCGGGGTACTGCCCGACGTGAGGGCCGAACCGATCCCGCAGGCCACCGCACCCGCGGCTATCCATTCCGGGGCGTTGTCGATTGTCACACCTCCAGTGGGCAGCAGGGGTGCCTGGGGGAGCGCCGCGCGCACGTCGCGTAGCCAGGCAGGTGATACGGCCGAGGCCGGGAAGAGCTTCAGCGCGTCGGCGCCCTCCTCCAGGGCGTGCACCATTTCGGTCGGGGTGGCGACGCCGGGAAAGACCGGAACTCCGTAGCGGTGGCCTGCGCGGATGACTTCCGGGTGGAGGCTCGGCGACACGAGGAAGCGTGCCCCGGCTTCTATGGCCGCGCGGGCCGCGGCCGCGTCGATGACGGTGCCCGCGCCGAGCAGTGCGTGGGGGCGGGTTTCGGTGAGGCGGGCCAGGGCGGTGAGGGCTCGTGGCGTGGTGAGGGCGATCTCCACGGCGTGCAGCCCGGCGTCCAGGACGGCTTCTGCTGCCGTGACGGCCTCTTCTGGACCTGCCGTGCGGATGATGCCGAACACGCGCTGTGCGGTGACGGCCTGGGTGGTCTCCCATCGGTACATGACGTTCGTACTCTTTTCCTTGTGGAGAGGTGTGGTGGCCTGGCGGTGGCCGGTTGCCGGTGTCACCGGATGACGGTTTCGGATCCGGCGTCCGTGAAGCCGGCCAGGGCGCGATCGAGGCCGGCCTGGTTGGGCAGACCATCCGTGTCTGTGGGGCATTGCACCACCAAGGCCGCTACGGCGGCGGCCTGGCGCAGGCATTGATCTGGGCCGTGACCGTGCAGCAGGCCCGAGAGGAATCCTGCGGCGAAGGCGTCCCCCGCTCCCACGGGGTCGGAGACCGGTACGTCAAAGGCGGGCTGGACGGCCGCTTCCGCGTCGGAGGTGAGACAGGTGGCCGATTTGTCGCGGTGCTTCACGACGATTGTTCGCGGCCCTGTCCCGAGCAGTGCGGCCGGGTCCGGAACGCCGAGCAGTTCCCACTCGTCCTCGCCCGCCATCACCACGTCCGCGTGGGACAGCAAGGGGGTGACGACCTCGCGCCAGCGTGCCGGCGTGCCGAGCTTGTGGCGGATGTTCGGATCGAAGGAGAGCACCGCGCCGGCGGCTCGTGCCAGTTCGACCAGTCGCCATGTTGCCCGGTTCGCCGAGTCAGACAGCATCGGGGTGATCCCGGTGATGTGCACGAGCCGTGCCCCCTGGAACATGCGGGGCTGCAGTTCGTGCGGCGAGAGGCGGGAGGCGGCTGAACCTGCGCGCAGATACTGCACGTCGATCGCGCGCGCCGGGTGGCTGTCACGCATGAGGACACCGGTCGGAGCTTCCGGGTCCGTGACCGCGTACGAGCTGTCGACACCATGGGCGCGGAGCTGGGCCAGCACGGCACGCCCTGCCGGATCGTCGCCGACGCGGCCGAGCCAGCGAACGGAGTGTCCGAGCCGGGCGAGGCCGGCCGCCACATTGCTCTCGGCGCCGGCGATGGAGCGGCGGAAGGAGACCGCGTGCTCCAGCGGCACCCCGGGTTCGGCCAGCATGAGGAGCATGGTCTCGCCGCATACGACGACGTCGGGGCTCATCGAGCGAGCTCCGTTATCAGTGGGGCGAACTCCGCACAGAAGCGGTCGATCATTTTCAGCTCTTCCTTGTCCAGCGAGTATCCCGGTGCCCGGCAGTGCGCGGACGCGAACCAGCCGCGGCGCACCGAGATCTCCTTCTCGACGGCGATGACGAGCTCCACGTTCTGCATCCAGTAGGAGAGGTAGGGCAGCATCCGGGTGTGAAGCGCGAGGGCCTCGGCCTCGTCACCGCGCTGCCAGTGTTCCCAGATCTCGACGTACAGCTCGGTGAAGGAGCAGCCCGGCTGTACGCCGACTGCTCCGCGCCGCAGGGCGTCCGGCAGTTGCAGTCCTGCGTAGCCGACCAGCGAGGGCAGCGGACGTGGCCCGGCGGCCAGCGCGGCGATCAGCCGTCCCGGCGGTGCGGACTCGACCTTGACCCAGCGGAGATTGGGGTGCTCGGCGGCCAGGGTGTGCAGGGTGGGTGCGTCCAGCGCCGTTCCGGTCTGTGCCGGGGCGTACTGCACCACGACGGGCAGCGGGTCGACAGCGAGCAGGACCTCGCGCAGGTGGGCCGAGACGGCGTTCCTGGACGGCGCGAGGAAGTGCGGCGGGAGCAGGTTGACGGCGTCGGCCCCGAGTTCCGCGGCGCGGAGCGCCTGGCGGACCGCGGTTCGGGTGGCGTGGTCGGGCACGGAGACGATGGCGGCGACATCCTGGCGGTGCCGGGTCTGCTGGATCAGCAGTCCGGTGAGCAGCTCCCGCTCTTCGGGGTCGAGTTTGTGGAACTCGCTCGCGAATCCGGGGAACATCAGCGAGTTCACCCCTGCCGCCAGTACCTGGTCCACCACCGTGGTGAACCCGTCGGGGTCGAGCTCTCCGTCGTCGTGGAACGGAACCTCCAGTACGGGTGAGACTCCTCGGATCAGTGTGTCGAGGTCCTTGTGTGCGGGTGTGGACATGTCGGTTCCTCAGAAGGCTTGGCGGGGCGGGGGAGAGTCGGTCGAGCCGACGAGGAAGTCGAGGTCGGCGCCGGTGTCGGCCTGCGTGACGTGTTCGGTGTAGAGGTAGGTCCAGCCACGGGTGACGGGCGGTGTCGGCGGCTGCCACGCTGAGCGCCGCAGGTCCATTTCGGTCTCGTTGATCAGCACGTCGAGCCGCCGGCCGGGCACGTCCAGTCTGACCTGGTCGCCGGTGCGGACGAAGGCCAGCGGGCCGCCGACGGCCGCCTCCGGTGCCACGTGGAGCACGCACGTTCCGAAGGCCGTTCCGGACATGCGGGCATCGGATACGCGGACCATGTCCCTGATTCCGGCGTCGAGCAGCTTCTTCGGCAAGGGCAGGTTGCCCACTTCGGGCATGCCTGGATATCCGCGGGGGCCTGTGTTGCGCACGATGAGCACCGTCTCGGCGGAGACGTCGAGCGTGGGGTCCTCGGCGACGGCGAGGTATTCCTCGATGGAGTCGAAGACGAGGGCGGGGCCGGTGTGGTCCAGCAGGTGCGGTGCGGCTGCTGACAGCTTGATGACGGCACCGTCCGGGGCGAGGCTGCCGCGCACTACGGCTGTCCCTCGTCCTGCGGGCAGCACCGGGTTGTCGAAGGCCCGGATGACCTCACGGTCATACACCTGCGCACCCTGGCAATTGGCCGTCAGGGAAAGTCCGGTGACCGTCACCGTGTCCCGGTGCAGAGCGTCCTGCAGGTCGTTGACGAGCGCCGGCAGCCCTCCGGCGTAGGCGAATTCCTCCATCAGGAAACGTCCGGAGGGCATCAGGTCGATGAGCAGCGGAAGTTCGGCGCCCAGGCGGTCGAAGTCGTCGAGTTCCAGGGGTACGCCCAGTCGGCCGGCCAGGGCGAGCAGGTGCACCACCGCGTTGGTCGACCCGCCGATCGCCGCGTTGATCCGGACGGCGTTCTCGAAGGCTGCCCGCGTCATGATGCGCCGGGGAGTGAGATCGCTTCCGGCGAGCGCCACGGCACGTGCGCCGGTCTCTTCGGCCAGCGTGCCGCGCCGGGCGTCCACGGCCGGTAGTCCGGAGCCGCCGGGCAGCATCATGCCAAGGGCCTCCGCCAGGCAGGCCATGGTGGACGCCGTACCCATGGTCATGCAGTGACCCGCGGAGCGGTTGAGGGACGACTCGAACTCGGTGAACTCATCCTGCGTGATCGTCCCCGCGCGCAGCTCTTCCGTCATTCGCCAGATATCCGTGCCGGACCCCACGTTGCGGCCCTTGAACCGGCCGTTGAGCATGGGCCCCCCGGTGAGGACGATGGCGGGCACGCCGGCGCTGGCGGCACCCATCAGTGCGGCAGGCGTGGTCTTGTCGCACCCGGTGAGCAAGACGACGGCGTCGATCGGATTGGCCCGGATCTGCTCTTCGATCTCCATGGCCGCCAGGTTGCGGTAGAGCATCGACGTCGGCCGCAGGAAGGGTTCGCCAAGCGACATGGCAGGAAATTCCAGGGGGAAGCCGCCCGCCTGCAGCACTCCACGCTTCACCGCGTCCGAAAGGATCTGCAAATGGCCGTTGCACGGGGTCAGTTCGGAGAACGTGTTGCAGATGCCGATGACCGGGCGGCCGTCGAAGTTGTGGCCCCCGCGTCCCATGGCTCGCAGGTGGTGACGGGCGATGAAACCGTTCTTGCCGCCGTCGCCGAACCAGGCACGGCTCCTGAGCGGTTCTCGACGTGTGACGGGGACTGCGGCTGACGGTGTCTCTCGCTCTGCCATGTATGAGCCTCCGATGGGGTACGGCCACGCGGTTCCGACCGCTTGAGACCGGGCTGTGACCGTGCAGGGGCTTGCCCTGCCGACGGATTTAATGATGCTATCAAATGACGATAGCGCCTCGGGGGCCGCGCGAGGCTGTCGCTGAAGCGGAGGTTCAACCCGTGGTACGTAAGGCGCCGGTGCGGCTCGTCCGCCTCCTGACCTTTGGCGTACCGCCTGTCGATACAGCCGGAACCCGCCCGTCGGACACCGGCAGACCGGCCCCCGCACACCCACACACCGATGTACGAAGCCCGGCGCCCTCCGCGCACGGGCGAGCACCGACGTGACCCGGAAACACCGGATCAGTCCTCACCCCACGGCCCCGACAGCACGATGCGCGGCGGTCACTGCCAGCTCGAAGGAGCTCCACATGAACTCTTCGTTCCACCGGAACATCGCCGTGGCCACCGGCCTGCTGCTCACTCTCGGTCTCGCCACGGCGTGTTCGTCGGGCAAGGAGTCCTCCGGCGGCGATGCGGTCGACAAGAAGGTCGACGGCAAGATCTCCCTCACGTACCTGCAGAAGCAGGGCGACCAGGAGTACTTCATCGGCGAGGCGGCCGGCGCCAAGGCGAAAGCCAAGGAGCTGGGCATCGACCTCAAGGTGGTGAACCTGGGCAACGACGCCAACAAGACCGTCAGCGAGGTCCAGTCAGCCGTCGCACAGAAGACGAGCGGCATCATCATCGTCGTCCCCGACCCGGCCGTCGGCCCACAGGTCGTCCAGACGGCTAAGGACGGGAAGGTCGCCCTGCTCACCTCCGACGACCAGATCTGCACCACCGGGCCCGACCCCGCCGCCTGCGGCAAGGACGACCTGGTCCCCCGCATCGGGTTCAGCGGTGCGCAGATGGGTGAGGAGGTCGGCAAGCGAGCGGCCGCCGAGTACAAGAAGGCCGGCTGGAATGCCGCGGACACCCGTGTCATCTCGGCCTGGAAGCAGGACGTCACCGTCTGCGGTGACCGGGTCCACGCGGCCAAGAAGACGTTCGACGCCGCGGTGCCCGGCGTGAAGACCATCAACGTGCCCACCGACAACACACCGACCGGCGCCCAGGACAAGATCGCCGCGACGATCACCGCGAACTCCAAGGTCAAGAACTGGGTCGTCTGGGGCTGCAACGACGAGAACGCCATGGGCGGGGTCACCGCCCTGCAGAACGCCGGCATCGGCCCCGACCACGTCATCGGCGTCGGTCTCGGCGCCTACCTCGCCTGCAAGGAATGGCAGACCGACAAGAAGAGCGGCATGAAGGCCGCCCTCTTCATCAACGGCAAGGACGTCGGCGCCCTGGCCGTCCAGACCATGTACGACAAGCTCAAGAACGGCAAGGACTTCCCGCAGGAAGCCTTCGCTCCCACCACGATGGTCGACCACTCCTCCTGGAAGACCGCCGGTCTCACCTGCGGCTGACCCGTCCGCGCCCGCGGCCGGACCACCCGTTCCGGCCGCGGGCCGACGACAGCCCCGTCGTACCGGTCCCCTTTCCATGAACACTCTGCGCGCCATGCCTTCGAGGTGAACGACATATGACCAGAGCCTCCCATTCGCCCGCCGGCCCGGACCCTTCCGAAGGACAGACTGAAGAAGCGTCACCGCCGTCCCCGTCGCCGGGCATCGTGGACGTCACCAAACGGTTCGGGGCGGTGCGGGCCCTTGGCGGGGTCACGCTCGACTTCCCCCGCGGGCAGGTCACCGCACTGATGGGTGAGAACGGCGCGGGCAAGTCGACCCTGCTCAAGATCCTCACCGGTGACCACCAGCCCACCCAGGGGCACATCGTCCTGGGTGGCGAGCGCGTGGTGCTCGACTCCCCGGCCAAGGCACGCACAGCAGGTATCCGGATCATTCCGCAGGAACCGGAGATCATCCCGCACATCTCGGTCGCCGAGAACGTCTACGCCGGCGCCCTGCCGCGCAAGTCCGGCCGGCGATTCGACCGGGCCGAGCTCCGCCGCCGCATCGACGCGGACTTGGCCCGGCTGGGCTTCGCCGATGTACTGGACCCGAACCTCCTGGGTTCACAGCTGACCCCGGCCCAACGCCAGCTGGTCGAGATCATGCGCGCCCTCACCGGCAGTACCGCGGCGACACTGATCGCGTTCGACGAACCCACATCCTCCCTCGCCGAGCACGAGGTGGACGCCCTGTTCGCCCTGATCCGGCGACTGAGGGACCAAGGCATCGCCATCGTCTATGTCTCGCACCGCATGCAGGAGATCTTCCAGCTCGCCGACCGTATCGCCGTGCTGCGCGACGGCAGCCTGGTCGGTGTCCAGCAGGCCGACACGACGAACGAAGCAGAGCTCGTACGCCTCATGGTGGGCCGCGACCTGTCCACCATGTTCGTCCGACAGCGGGTCGCCACCGACCGCCTCGTTCTCGACGTCAAGAACCTCACCACCGACGATGTCCACGACATCTCGCTCCGGATCCACGCCGGCGAAGTCGTCGGCCTGGCCGGCCTCATCGGAGCAGGACGCTCCGAACTCGCCCTCGCACTGGCCGGCGACCAGCCCGTCCACAGCGGCACCGCCACCCTCGACGGAGTCCCACTGCCCAGCGGCCGCCCCGGCGCGGTGATCCGCGCCGGCCTCGGACTCGCCCCCGAGGAGCGCAAGGCACAGGCGCTCTTCCTGCAGCAGTCCGTCCGCGCCAACATCTCCCAGGTAGTCCTCGACCGGCTACGGCGCTCCCGCTTCGTACGCCGCACTGCCGAACGAGAGCTCGCCCAGCACTACACCGACCGGCTCCGGGTCCGCACACCCTCGATCGACCACGAAGTGCGCAAACTCTCCGGCGGAAACCAGCAGAAGGTTGTCCTCGCCCGCTGGCTCGCCCGCAAACCCAAGGTCCTGATCCTCGACGAGCCGACCCGAGGCATCGACGTCGGCGCCAAGGCCGAGATCTACCAGATCATCGCCGACCTCGCCGCCGACGGTGTGGCCGTCCTCGTCATCTCCTCCGAACTCCCTGAACTCCTCGGCCTCGCCGACCGCGTCGTCGTCATGCAGGGCGGCCGCATCACCGGCGAGCTCAACCACGGCGAAGCCACCGAAGAGTCCATCCTGCAACTCGCCATGGCCGACGACATCATCAGCACCCGTACCCCCGGAGCCTCTTCATGACCACCACCAGCGCCCCATCCCCTGCAGTCAAGGAGCCGTCGGGAGGGTCGGCCTCCTCGATGCCGAAGCTGCTCTCCCGCATCAGCGGGCAAAACATCAGCCTCGTCGGCGCGCTGATCCTCGTGCTCGGGCTGTTCGGGGTCCTCAACGACAACTATCTGAGCCTGTCGAACATGCAGGTCATCGCGGAGGCGGCGACCATCACCGGGCTGCTCGCGATCGTCCAGACCGTCGTCATCATCTGCGGCGGCCTCGACATCTCCGTCGGCTCGCAGGCCGGTGTGGCATCCGTGGTCAGCGCCATGGTGTTCACCAGCACCGGCACCAACGCCTTCCTCGGCATGGCGGCCGCCATAGGAGTCGGCCTCCTCATTGGTGCCCTCAACGGCCTGATCATCGTCTACGGCCGGGTCAACCCCACCATCGCCACCCTCGCCGGCCTCGCCGCCTACAAGGGCCTCGCTCAACTCCTGTCCGACGGACGGGCCCAGGGCTATGTCCTCAACAACGACGTCTTCATCTTCCTCGGCCGCGGAAAGATCGCCGGACTGCCCGTCATGGTCTGGATCCTCGTCGTCGTCGCCGTGGCCGTCCACATCCTGCTCCGCTACACCGACATCGGCCGCAACATCTACGCCATCGGCGGAAACGACACAGCCGCCCGCCTCGCCGGCATCAACATCAACAAATATCTGATCTGCGTCTACGCCCTCATCGGCATCGTCGCCGCCATCGCCGGCATCCTCCTCACCGCCCGCACCGGATCCGGCCAGCCCACCTCCGGCAGCGAAGGCCTCGAACTCAAGGCCATCACCGCCGCCGCACTCGGCGGCGCCGCCCTCAAAGGCGGTAAGGGAGGCATCGGCGGCACCCTCCTCGCCGTCGCCCTCCTCGGCGCCCTGGAGAACGGTCTCACCGTCCAGGGCATCAACTCCTTCTGGCAGAACGTCGCCCAGGGCGCCCTCCTCGTCATAGCCGTCGTGATCCAGCAGCGACGCAGCGGCGAACGCGCTGTCGGACTACCCAACTGATGCACCCGGGGCAGGTCCCACGCGGCCCGGGAAGGAAGGAGCGCCCTTCACCGAACCACGTGCCCACACTGATCCGCACACATAGCAGCTTAGTTGTCAAGAAGGGTTTGACGTGACGTTCTCGCACAGCAGCACGCCTTCGGAACACACCGGCCCCGCCGCAAAGGCAGGAGGGTTCAGCCGCCGCGGTGTGCTGAAGAGCCTGGCGGCAGCGGGATTCCTCGCCGTAGCAGGTGATGTCTTCCTTGCCGCACCCGCCCATGCCGCCACCGCTCCGCCCGTGATCCCGCCCCTTCCCGAGACGGTCTCCGGGGTAAGCAACCCGCGCGTTCCCGTCGCCTCCGGGTGGCGCTGGACGTCCAGTCCTCCGGCATCCTTCTGGACATCCGGTACCGACACCTCCTCGTGGCACCCGCTCGACGTACCCGGCGAACCGGCCCTGCAGAACCAGTCCGTCCCCTCGGACACCGAATGCGCGTACACGGTCGAGGTCACCGTTCCGGCGGACTTCGCGGGCAAGCGCGTCATGCTCCGCTTCGACGGCGTCTACAGCTATGCCCGGCTGTGGGTCAACGGCACCGCCGTACGTACCCACGACGGCGGCTTCACCACCTGGTACGCCGACATCACCTCCCTGGTCACGCCGGGCCGCGCGGCCGTCGTCACCCTCGGCGTCACCGACCGGCCCACCAGCATCGCCGGCCAGTCCAACTACGCGCACCACATCATCGGCGGCATCCTGCGCGACGTCACCCTGGTCGCCCTGCCGGCTTCCCACCTCACGAGGCTGCACGCCGACACGACCTTCGACAGCGCGTACCGGGACGCCACGCTCACCGTGACCGCGGCCGCGTCGTTCCGGACGGGCCAGAGCGGAACGGCCACGCTCACCCTCACCGATCCCGAGGGCCGGCCGGTCGCGATCACTCCGTCGAAGATCGACCTGACCGGCACGGATCCGCAGCAACAGGCCGTGATCCCGGTCAAGGCTCCCCTCAAGTGGGACGCGGAACGCCCCCACCTCTACACCCTCACCGCTGCGTTCACCGCCGCAGGCGTGACCCAGACAGTGACCCGGAAGGTCGGGTTCCGTCAGGTCAAGGTGGAGGGAAACAAGCTGGTGGTCAACGGCAGCCCCGTACACCTGCTGGGCGTCTGTCATCACAGCATCACGGAGAAGCAGGGCCGTTCGACCAGCCCGGCCATGGAGGAGCAGGCCGCCCGGCTCTACAAGGAGGCCAACTGCAACTACATCCGCACCTCGCACTACCCGCCGACACCGGCGCTGCTCGACTGGGCCGACCGTCTCGGACTGTATGTCGAGGTCGAGTCGCCCGTCTGCTTCCAGCAGAGCACCGTCGATGATCCCGCCTACACCGATCAGTACATGACGCAGTTCGCCGAGATGATCGAACGCGACCGCAGCCACCCCTGCGTGATCGAGTGGTCCGTCGGCAACGAGAGCGGCATGGGCCGCAACTTCGCCTCGGAGAACACCTACGCCCACGAGACGGACCCGTCTCGTCCCACGGTCTTCGAGGACATGGGCCAGAGCAACGGCGGCAATCAGACCGACATCTACAGCGGCCACTACCCCAACCTCCAGAACGCCAACGGAAACGCCAAACAGCCCATCCAGTACGGCGAGTTCGCCCATGTGCCGTGCTACAACGTGGGGACCCTGAAGGAAGACCCCGGAGTGCGCGACTTCTGGGGCCACAGCATCGCCAAGCTGGCGGACAAGTTCCGTACCACGGACGGAGTCGTGGGCGGCGCGATCTGGGCGGCCATTGACGAGGTGTTCCACCTGGCCAACGGGCCTGTGGGGTATGGCGAGTGGGGCATCATCGACCTGTGGCGCCGCCGCAAGCCCGAATTCTGGCTCACGCAGAAGGCCTTCTCACCGGTACAGATCGCGGACGGGGTGCTCGACGGTCTGACCCCGGGAGGAGCCATACCGGTGCTGGTCAAGAACTGGCACGACCACAGCAACCTCGCAGAGCTCGAGGTCGGCTGGCAGATCGGCAACAGGTCGGGCACCATCGACGGCGTCAATATCGCACCCCGGCAGAGCGGCACCCTGACCGTCCCGGCCGGCGCCTGGTCGACGGGCGACACCCTGCGACTCACCTTCCGGCGTGGCACGGCGCTGATCGACGAATACCGGCTCTGGCTCAACACCCGTGCGACGCCGCCCTCCCCCTCCGACAGCGGCAAGGCGCCCACCGTCGACGAGGGCCCGGACACGATCACCGTCACGGGCGTCGACGAGCCGTTCGCAGTGGTGTTCGACAAGCGCACCGCGCGTCTCGTCGAAGCGACCGCCGACGGCACCGTGATCCTGACGAGTGGCCCGGACCTGGTGATCTCCCGTGCCGTTCCCGGACAGTGGGTGGGGACATCGGCGAGCGTGACCACGGCCGGCGGCCAGGTGACCGTCACCCTGAAGGGACGCTTCGGCGCCATCGACACCACGATCAAGGTGGCGGTGAGCCCTCGCGGTCTGCTGACCACGACCTACACGATCACCAACCCGCCCTCCGGCCAGGTCAGCGACGTGGGCATACGGTACGTCCTCGCCGACGGCACGGACACCTTGAGCTGGCAGCGGGACGCCCAGTGGACGGCGTACCCCGACGACCACATCGGCAGGGCGTCCGGTACCGCGACCCGCAGCCGGGCCACCGGCGCGGACGGATACCGCACGAAGCCCGACTGGCCGTGGGCTCAGGACACCCACAGCTACTTCCTGTTCGGCAAGGACAGCGCCGCACACTGGACCAATGACTTCCGCAGCGCCAAGGCGAACGTCAGGGTGGCCAAGGCCACCGCGGGGACGGCGGGACCGGGTGTGCAGGTTGAGTCGGACGGTACCGACTCGGTCCGGCTCGCACCCCTGGAGCCGTCGCTCATCGACGACGCTTCCCCGGACATCGTCTACACGGGTTCCTGGACCCATGCGGACGCGAGCTCGGGCTACACCGCCGGAGACCTCTTCGGCACGGAATCCTTCGCCAACGCAGCGGGGGCAGCGGCAGAACTGACCTTCACGGGTACGGGAGTCGGCCTGTATTCCGCCCGGGCGGACAATCTCGGCATCGTGAAGATCTCGGTGGACGGCAAGCCTGTGGAAACGGTCGACCTCTACGGCCCCGGCAAGGCGCCGGCCCAGCTCGTCTTCCGAAGCGCATCACTGGCGTACGGACGGCACACCGTCAGGGTGGAGTGCACCGGCACCAAGAACGCCGCTTCGAAGGGCGTCTTCGCGCTCGTCGACGCCTTCCAAGTGGTGGACCCGGTGATCGACGACGCGTCGGACGCGGTCGTCTACAAGGGGTCGTGGACGCATGCGGACTCGAGCAAGACGTGGACGAGCGGCGATCTCGGGCACACCGAATCCTTCAGCAGAACCGCAGGCGACACGGCGACCGTCAGGCTCTCGGGGACGGGCGTCCGCGTCATCTGCCCCAAGGGCCCCAACCAGGGGATCGCTGAGATCTCAATCGACGGCGGGCCCGCCACCGAGGTTGACCTCTATGCGTCGAGCAAGCAGTTCCAGCAACGGGTGCTCGAACGCACCGACCTGGTCGAGGGCCGGCACACTGTCAGCATCAAGGTGAGCGGCCGCAAGAACGCAGCCGCCACGGACGCCCATGTGGTCCTGGACGCATTCGAGGCGCTGACGAGCGACGCCTTCCCGCTCCAGGCTCCCGGCGTGGGGTTGATCGTCAGCGCCCGTATCAACTATCCCGACCTCGCCTGGGGCAACTACATCGACCCCGCGATCACGCTGCCGGCCGACTGGAGCGGCACGGCACGGGTGCGGCTTCTGCCCTGACAGCCCTCGGAGCGCATCACAGTCCGAGGTCGTGACCGGTCTCCGCGAGGTGGGCGGTCATGGCCTCGGCCGCGCGATTCCCGTCGCCACCGGCGATCGCGTCGGCGATGCGCCGGTGCGCATCGACCGTGGCTTCCTGCCCCGCCCCCCGGCGTTCACGACCGTGGTAGCTCGCTCTGCGGGAGTCGAGCAGGATTCCGTTCATTGCCGTGAGGATGAAGGAGAACAGCCCCGATGCGGCCAGTTCTGCGACGGCCTGATGGAAGGCGAGGTCCGCAGCGATGAACGCCTCCGGCTCACCGACCGCGTGGCCCATCGTGGCCAGCGCGCGATCCACCTCCGTCATGGAGTCCTCGCCGGCGGCGCGCCGCACTGCGGCCCGGCGCGCGAGCTCCGCCTCGATCACACGCCGGGTGTCGAGCAGGTCCGCCAGATCCATCGAGTTCTGGCTGAGACGGAAATCGAGGATCTGCTCCAGGACAGCGGGAGCGGGGACCGCTACACGCGCACGCTTGCCCTGGCTCGAGACGAGGACACCACGCGCGACCAGCGTGCGGATCGCCTCACGCACGGCGAGACGGTTGACACCGTGCCGCTCAGCGAGTTCACCCTCGGCCGGGATCTCATCGCCCGTCCGCAGACCGCGCAGCTTGATCTCGCCGATGATCTCCTGAGCCACGTGCTGACTCAGCGTCGTCCGCCCGATCGTCATGCGTTCACTCCCTCACCTCTGGGCAGGCGAGCCGTCCCCGCCTCCAGCCCGCCGACACGCTTGGCAGCCTAGCTGTTAAGTTCGCCTCGTATCCAAATCAGCACGCCGTCCCGGGGGCCCGCGCAAGTGATGGCTCTGCCCGGTGTGCTCCGTTACTCACCTCGACTACTCCCGCGCCCCGCGCGGAACGGAGACCGATATGTTTGACCTGAGCGAGGAAGTAGTGCTGGTCACCGGCGCCGCCCGCGGCATCGGCGCCTCCGTGGCAACGATGGCGGCAGCCGCCGGTGCAAGGGTGGGCCTCCTGGACATCGACGGTGACGGTGCGCGGGAAACCGCACGCCGAATCGGCCCGGCCGCCGGCTGGGCAGCGTGCGACATCACCTGCGAGGATCAGGTCCGCGATGCTGTGAGTGCCCTGCGCGACGAGCTGGGACCGGCAACAGGCCTGGTGAACAACGCAGGACGCAACTCGTATGCTGACGTGGTCGCCATGACCACCCAGCAATGGGACGAGGTGTTCGGCGTCGACCTCAAGGGAGCGTGGCTCATGGCCAGGGCTGTCCTGCCTGGCATGACCGCCCAGGGGCGGGGCGCGATCGTGAACATCGCCTCGATGCACGCCACGATGACCTGCCCCGGCATGTTCCCCTACGCCTCCGCCAAAGCCGGACTCGTAGGTCTGACGCGCAGCATGGCCCTCGAGGTGGGGTCGCAGGGTGTCCGGGTCAACGCGGTCAGCCCCGGATATATCGAGACGGACCTGCTGGCCGAGTATTTTGCCCAGGAGGCGCCGGATGTCCGCCAAGAAGCGACGGCCAAACACATCCTCGGCCGTCTCGGCACCCCCGACCAGGTCGCCTCTGTAGTCGCTTTCCTGCTGTCCGACGCTGCCGGGTTCGTCACCGGCGCGGACTGGGCTGTCGACGGAGGAGTCTCCGCCCGGTTCGCCTGAGGTGCAGCCCGGCGCCGTGCCAGAAGGGACCGCGGTCCCCCGGCCAGGTTGTTCCGTCCGGGGAGCGGCCGGTGGTGTCGGGGACGAACGGGCGCAGCACGCGCGACTCGGTGACCCCGGCCCGGTCGAGGCCCCGGCGTACGGCGTCGATGACGGCCCTGTGCGGGCTGGCGAACATGCATCCGAACTCGTGGACGCTGTCCGGCGTGCCGTCCTGACGGTCGAGGGGTCAGGCCAGGGCGCCGAGGTGTTCCAGACACAGGGCCGCAGCGATCTTCGGGACGAGGTCGTCGCGGTGCCGGTCGAGAAAGTCTTCGAGTCCCCATGCCGTGTGGGTGGCGTAGTGGCCCGTGGTGAGCAGGATCGGCACGCTGCGCGGCACCTCCTGTCGGGGTACGCGGGCCAGGTGGTGTGGACGCCGGCGCCGAACAGCAGCCCGCCTTCGGGTGGCCCTGGCCATCACCCGCTCCCTGAGCGTTCAGCCGCCGTGACGGCGCGCTCGTGTCACGCGCCGGCCCCTTGTCCAGCGCCGGGGCTGCACTCTATTTTACTCTGGAGTAAGTTGACTCTGGAGTAAGGAGTGCATCTTGACTGCCTATCGGACGGTCATGGTCGGCACCGACGGTTCGGACTCGTCGTTAGCAGCGGTCGAGGCGGCTGCCCGCCTGGCCGCCGCCTGCGAGGCGGAGTTGGTGATCGCCTGCGCTTATCTGCCGATGAGAGGACCCGAGTTGGACCTGGCACGGGACCAACTGGGGTCGGAGGCGTATCAGGTGGTGGGCTCGGCGCCCGCTGAGAGCACTCTGCGTACCGCCGGTGACCGGGCACGTGCGCAGGGCGCGGTGAACATGCGGGCAGTCGCAGTGCAGGGCGAACCGGTGCCCGCACTGGTACAGGTCGCCCGGGAGTCCGCCGTCGATCTCGTGGTTGTCGGCAACCGGGGGCTGCGCTCACTCGCCGGGCGCATCCTCGGCTCCGTACCCGCGGATATCGCCAGGAAGGCAGACCTCGACGTGCTGATCGTCCACACCACGTGAACGCGGCCGAGCCTGAACGGGAACGGGTGGCCCCGCCCAGCGGTGACCGACTGCGCCAAACCGTCGAGGGGGTGCTGCTCGGCACCGGCCGCCTCTGGACACGACGGGAGACAGCCGAGCGCTCCGGGGTGCGGCCCGAGCGCACGGAGCGGATCTGGCGTGCGCTCGGTTTCCCGACAGTCGACGACGACGCGCGGGTGTTCACGGATGCCGACGTCGACGCGTTGCGCGCAGGGGAGCGGCTCATCGAGGCCGGACTGATCACCGAAGAGAGCGAGACGATGATGGTACGGGCCCTGGGGCACCATCTGTCCAGGCTCGCCGAATGGCAGGTGCACACGCTCTGGACCTGGATGAACCACAGCTCGGCCAACCCCGGCGCGGGGGAGCTGATGGGGCACGCTGCGACGCTCCTGCCGGAGATCGAGCTCTTGCAGCGGCATGTGTGGCGTCGGCATCTCGCTGCGTACGCCGACCGGTTGATCGCCGAAGCGGAGGAGCAGCCCGTCTCGCCGCTGGAGGGGGTGGCGGCGCGGAAGGCCGAGCCAGTGGGGTCGGCGGCGGGTGAAGGGCTCCGGACCGCGGGCGGTGGCGATGTCCGCAACCGGTCAGTGGGGTTCACCGACATGGTGGGCTACACGCGGATGACCCGTGGGCTGGACAGCATCGAACTCGCCGGGGTGCTCGACCGGTTCGAGAGCCTTACCGGCGATGTGGTCGCGGAAGGGCGGGGGCGGGTGGTCAAGACCATCGGTGACGAGGTGCTCTTCATCTGCGAGTCGGCGTCCGCGGCCGCCGACATAGGCCTGGAGCTCACCGCGCGTACCGAAGCGGAATCAAGGCTCCCGCAGGTACGGACCGGGCTGGCGCACGGCGCTGTACTCAGCCGCTACGGCGACGTCTACGGCGCAGCGGTCAACATCGCTGCCCGGCTCACCGCGGTGGCCCGCCCGGACAGCGTACTGGTCGACACTGAATGCGCCAGCGAGCTGGCCGGCATGCCTGCCTACGAACTCAGGACTCTCCGCCCGGTGTCGGTACGCGGCTACAGCAGGCTGCGTCCCGTACTGCTGCGACGCCCGACTACCCGTCAGCGCGGGAACTCGGAGCCCTACTGACGAGCTCGGGCACAGTTTGGCCCTGTCCGGCGGATCGTGGATGGTCGCTACCCACAGAGGCAGCCGGTCAGCCCGTCGCATGGGGGCGCATGACCCTCTCAAAGCGTTTCGTCCTGCCGGGCCAGGTCCGGGCCGTGGCCACGGTGGACCCCTCCGGACCGCTGACCGTGACCGGCTACGGTGTGAATCCCATGGGGACGGTGATCACGAGGGTCGACCTCTCAGGCAGGCGGCGTGGCAGCGGACCTACCCGCGGACGGGCAGGCCGCAATCCCGTCTGTCCACGCAGGGCACGCTGTGGGTCGCCTACCCGGATGGCGACGGCCGGCTGCTGGAAGGTGTTCTGCCGGCGAGTCGGCTGGGCCCACGGCCGTCCGGAGTATCGACCCGATTGGCGGTCGGCCGGTCCGTTTTCTCGTTGCTCCACAGCGCGGCCGATGAGTTTGTGGCTCCCGGCTGGTCCAAGCTTGTGAGACCTCAGGAAAGGACCCTGCCATGTCGGAGCTTCTCGTTGACTTCATCACCTCCCTCGACGGCTACGCATCGGGTGAGGGGTGGCCCGGGTTCTGGGGCCTTGAGGGCCCGGAGTACCTTGCATGGCTCGGTGAGCAGCCCGAGGTCACCTACCTGATGGGAGCGAACACTTACCGTCTGATGTCGGGCTTCGCCGCAGGCGAGGTCCCGGATGGTCAGGACGAGTTCAGGCCCGAAGAGGAGGCGTCCGTTGACGAGCTCGCACGAGCGTCCAAGGTGGTGTTCTCCTCCTCGCTCGAGGAGCCGCTGACGTGGGCCAACTCCACGCTCGTGCGCGACGACGCTGTCGAGGCGGTCCGGGCCATGAAGTCGAGTGGCTCGGGGCTCCTCAGCACGATCGGCAGCCTCAGCCTGTGCCGGTCCCTGCTGCGTGCCGGACTCGTCGACCGGTTCCGGGTCGTGATGTTCCCGGTGATCACCGGGGCTACGGGTGAAGAACGCATCTACGACGGCTATCCGGACGTTGCCCTCGAGATGATCGAGCACCGCACCTTCGACGGCCGCATCCAGATGGTCGAGTACAAGCCCCGCGTGCTCGAGCACCCGCCGCTCTACGTCCCTGCGTAGTGTCACCCCGTCCCCGCCCATGATGGGGCGCCAGGCCGACGTCGGCGGGTGGCCAACGGCAGGGCGACCGATCCACCTGGCCCCGAGCCGCCGCCGATCCTCCCGGTCGCGCCGTCGGTCCGAGCCGCAGGGCCCAGCGGTTCGTCGAGGGAGCAATGCTCATATAGGCGAGTTGGCGGGCGAGCGGGACGACCAGGGTCGACGCCTGGTCGTCCGCAACGGCTACCACCAGCCGCGGAATGCCGCCACGGGCGCCGGAACGGTCGAGGTCAAAGCCCCCGTGCGTGAACGAGCGGGGGATCGATGTGTCCACGGGCGAGCGTAAACGGTTCTCCCCGGCGATCCTGCCGCCCTGGTGCCGCAAGTCCCCGAAGAGCAGCGAGGTCCTCCCGCTGCTCTATCTCCACGGCCTGTCGTCCGGTGACCTGGAAGGCCCTGGACGAGGTCTTTCCCGCCTCCCGGCATCAGAGGTGCTGGGTTCACAAATCGGCCAACGTGCTCAACGCTCTGCTGAAGCCGGCCCAGCCCGACGCCCGCATGGCGCTTCAGGACATCTGCAACGCCGAGGACCGCGAACACGCGCTGAAGGCTGTCACCTCGTCCGAGCACGCCTACGGCGCGAAGGGGCCCAAGGCCCAAAGAAGATCATTCACGATACGGCGGAGCTGCTGGCGTTCCAGGATTTCCCCGCCGAGCACTGGATCCACCTGTGCACGACCAACCCGATCGAGTCGACGTTCGCGACCGTCCGGCAAGCTGCAGTGAGGATGAGCCGTCCCTCGACTCCTGCTTGAGAACGTGCGCGGCGAATGCATCCAACCTCACACGTAAGTGCCCGGCCTGGCGGTACGTCATGGGGCTGTCGTACCCGCAAGGGCGACCAGGACCACGACGTCGACCGGGGCGGTCGTGGTGGTCTGGGCTCCGCCGGCCCATGCCCGCCCGCACGCTCAAGCTATGACATGGGCGGTGACACAGGTTATGAGCACGTCTATGACCCTCACCGAAGGAGGCGGT
The DNA here is from genome assembly GCF_019399235.1 of Streptomyces poriferorum. GTDB lineage: Bacteria > Actinomycetota > Actinomycetes > Streptomycetales > Streptomycetaceae > Streptomyces > Streptomyces poriferorum. Next base: position 29,930 of record NZ_JAELVH010000074.1, read on the forward strand.
CTGCGTTTACCAGTCAGAGCACGGGAAACTTTGCATGGCTCGATGAGCAGCCCGAGGCCACCTATCTGATGGGCGACTGGACCGACCAGGTCTTTCATGAACTGCTGCGTTGTCAGGTGAGGGAAAGAGCCCGTTGCGGCGGCACTGACGGTGATCGGACCTCAGTCGGTAATGTACCAATTACCCTCGAGGTACTCCAGAGTGCTGCTGCCCAGCTCGCTCTCGGAGAACGTGACGGAGGCCCTGATCGCATCGGTCGGAATCTCGACCTTTGCGAGGGTCAGTACATCGACGCGCTGCGGGTCGACCGTCGCGGTTCGCAGGGCCTTCTTCTGTGCAGGCGAGATCATCTGAAACGTGACGACGAACGTCGATGTGCATGGGCCGAACCCCTGGTCCTCTGCCTGCTTCGCCGCCGGCCCGGCAACTTCGCAGACCGTGGCGATGTCCTCGCGTCCCACAGCATGGAGGTACTGCTCGTACCGCTGGATCGCGCCCTCCTTCGTCCTGGGCGCGGACTGGTCAGCGGTCGGCTCGGCTGACGGACTCTCGGCCCGCGGTGACACGGACGGTTCTTCGGACCGCGACGGTTCGGACGACGGCGTCGGCTTCGCGGCCGCGGACGTTTCGTCTCCCGACTTGTCCGGACCACACGCACTCGCGCCCAGCACCACGCACGTCGATACCGCCAGGCCCACCAGCGTCCGGACTCGCATTTCGGCCCCTCAATAACAGTCGGCAACAAAGGAGCGGACGCAGGATCTGGGGGAACGGTTCCCGAGCCCGTCCGGACGGGGCGCCAGCCGGCTTCGGAGCGTAGGGATCGGCGGGTGAATGCCTTGGAACAGACCATCGATTCGTTCGGTGATGACCGCGGCGTCACCTGTCCTGCGCGGGAGGCCGCCGCAGCATGACCGCCCCGGACGTCGCCTGCCGCCGCCTGAGCACAGCTCTCCGGCCGAACTTCACGCCCGGCTCAACCGCGGGTCTTTGCCAAGTGCGACGCCCACGACACCGACCGCCTCGACCCGGACGCTGCACTCGAAGCCCCTCGATGATCTGGGACACCGCCGCCAGGTCACCCAGTGGCTCCGCCCACGGGCCGCCCTCCGCACATCGTGCCCAGCTCAGCGGACACACCGCCCAGGACAACCCGGTCTCAGAACTCAGTCGGCCGCCAGTAGCTGCTCGCGCAGGATGTCGGCGTGCCCGCAGTGGTGGGCCAGCTCGCGTAGGACCTGCAAGTACACCCAGCGCAGCGTGCGCGGTCCGGCCCGGTGGCCGGTCACGACGGTGTCCAGTAGCAGGCCGGTCACCACCGTCCGGGCCGTTGCGCAGGCGCCCCGGTGGGCCGCCGTGACGGAGGCGATGGTGTCCTCGTCGGTGAGCCGGAAGGACTCGTCAGGGCTCTGGACCAAGCCGAGATCCCGACGGGACGTGCCGCCGACGCACTCCTCGAACCACACCCGCTGCATCCACGTGACGTGCTTGAGCAGTCCGAGCAACGTGGTCGCCGACGGGACGAGCCGACGGCGGGCCTGTTCCTCGGTGAGGCCGTCGAGTATGGCATCGAGGGCGCTCCGACACTCCGTCACGAACGCATCAAGCTGGATGCGTTCGTCGTCCAACGGCACATCGAACGAGCCCATCAGGGTCTCCCATCACTCCGTCAGCCGAGGGCACATCAGCTCGTGCGAGCGGCGGCCCACGGCAACATCACAATCCTAAGACCCCTTGGCGGCTGGATCGAGCTGTCCGCTGCCTGTCGGCAAACGAACCGCGATCATTCCCGGCGGCGCCTGCTGTACGGCAACTACTCATACCTGCATCAGGACGCCCGGTGAGGGGCCAAACGGCGGTTCGCTGTGTTGAGGTGGGACGTCTCCGTGGCAATGGGCCGCGGCGGCATCGTGAGGGCTGCGGCGGGCAGGCCGCGGGTGTGCTCCTGGCCGGGCTCATGTCCGAGTCCGGCGCCTAGGGCGAACGTTCGTGAGGCCAGCTCCGGGTTGCGGTGCAGTACGCGGAACAGCGTGAGTGGCTCGTGCGGCACACCCGGCGGCATCCATCGGCGGAGCGCCCGGTCGACGGCCCCGTGGGTGAGGGGGCAGCACCGACTCGACGTCCAGTCGCGTGTAGGCGTGGGACCATCCCCGCACGCGCGGGGATGGCCTCAGCTCCAGACCCTCGTATCCGAATCCGCCGAACTGCTGCTCCTCGCTCGCGACCTGCTGGTGGCTGGTTGTTTCCATCCACGCCGGCTCGGGGCCGCCCACCTGTGGCGGGGGCCCCGGGGAGACCGGTTCACGCGCGGACCCGCGAAGAGCCTCCCGTTGTTCGCCGGAGAGGCAGACGGCACGGCTGCCGGGCGAGGCCGGTTCCGGTCATCGTCCCAGGTCTCGCCATTCGGGAGCGAGGACAGCCCAGACCTGCTTGTCGTAGCGTCTGCCCTCATAGGGCCATGCTTCGCGTCGCACACCCTCGAGCGTCATGCCGAGCCGCTTGGCCACCGCCGAACTGCGGTCGTTGTCGGCCCGGCAGTGCCACTCGGCCCGATGCAGTCCCCGCACGGTGAACGCCCAGTCCAGCAGCGCGCGGCATGCTTGCGTGACCACGCCGTGGCCCTCGGCGGAGGGCTCCAGCCAGCAGCCGACCTCGCACGAGCCGAAGGCGGCGTCGAAGCTGGTGAACATCACGCCACCGACCAGCAATCCATCGTGCCGGACGCCGTACAGACGGGCACCGTCGCGCGCCTGGAATTCCGCGTACCGCTGGAGTGTGGCGCGCGCCCCGGCCAGGTCGTCGGTGACGAAGGACGGCCCGACCCAAGGGCGGATGTGCTCACGCGCCCGGTCGAGGTGGTCGGCGAACTCTTGGGCGTGCCAGACCTCCAGCGGGCCGAGGTGGGCGTTGTCGCGCAGCGGCAACGAGAACATGAAGACCTCCCCATTCGCATAACAAGTGTTGTGGAAATGTACCGTGGTGGTATGTCACGCACCAAGGGAGATCACGAGGCACGCCGACGCGATGTCTCCGAAGCCGTCTGGCAGGTGATGGCCGCACGCGGCTTCGCCGGCCTGACTCTGCGCGCCGTCGCCGCCGAGCTTGGTGCGACCACCGGCCTGCTCACGCACTACTTCCCGACCAAACGGGCCCTGGTGGAGTACGCCCTCGACCTGCTCGAACAACGGACGCTCTCCCGCCCTCGCCGGGACTCGGGGAGGGGCTTGGCCTCCCTCAGGGACGCGCTGCTGGACATCCTGCCGATGACTCCCGAGTCCACTGACAGCAACCGGATCTGGGTGTCCTCCTGGGATGCCGCGCTTGCCGACCCCGATCTGAGTGCCGACCATGCCCGCAAGTACGCAGTGGGCCGCGACAGACTGACCGATCGGGTGGCCGCGGCCCAGGAGCTCGGAGAACTGCCCCCGGGCAATCCCGCGGACGTCGCGGCCGGGGCTCAGTCGTTTGTTCTGGGCCTGGTCGTTCAGGCCTTGTTCGCCCCGACGGTGTTCCCGCCGCAGCGGCAGGTCCAGCTCCTCGACGACTACCTGGGAGCGCTGACCGCACCGGATCACTCCAACGAAGGGAGCTCTGCGTGATCCTGACGGCCGAGCGCGATCGGTATCACAGCTCCGGATTCATGACCGAAGGCGTGATCTTGACCTCCTGGCGAATGTGAATGGTCTGGTAGCCGGTGGCGCCGCGTCCAGAGACAGCTCGGCAGGGGGCGGGGGAGATGACGGAAAACGGATGGGTGGTCGCGGCACGTTCGGACCGCTCGGCGGGGCGAGCACCTCGAAGTGGGCACACCAGCGCCGGGGCGGGCGGGCACCGGGCATGAAAAAGGCCTCCCCGGCGGATCAGAATCCGCAC
>NZ_JAELVH010000075.1 GCF_019399235.1 Streptomyces poriferorum
AGCGCGCTGCTGGACGATCTTCGTACGGCGATCGGGCGGTACGTGGTGCTGCCGAGCGACGAGGCCCTGACCGCCGTCACCCTCTGGGTCGCGGCCTCCCACATCCAGCCCGGCCTCCAGCACGCGCCACGGCTTGCCGTGGTGGGACCGACCAAGGGGTGCGGCAAGTCCCGTCTCCTGGACGTTCTCTACGAGACCGTCCACCAGCCGATGATGACGGTGAACACCTCCCCCGCCGTCGTCTTCCGCGTCATCGGCAAGAACCCGCCGACCCTGCTGGTGGACGAGGCCGACACCATCTTCGGCCCCAAGGCGGGCGATAAGGAGGACCTGCGCGGCCTCCTGAACGCCGGGCACCAGCGCAACCGGCCCGCCTGGCGGATCTCCGGGCCGGAGCACAAGCCGACCGCGTTCCCCACCTTCGCCATGGCGGCGCTGGCCGGCATCGGCGACCTGCCGGACACGATCATGGACCGCGCGATCGTCATCCGCATGCAGAAGCGCAAGCCGGGCGAGCGGATCACCCCGTTCCGTTCGCGGTACTCCGTGCCGGAACTGCACGCGCTGCGCGACCGGCTGGCCGACTGGCTGGTCCCGCTGCGCGGCACCGTCGCGGGCGCGGTGCCGAAGATGCCCGTCGAGGACCGCGCCGCCGACACATGGGAGCCGCTCGTCATCGTCGCCGATCTCGCCGGCGGGCATTGGCCCGCGCGGGCACGTGCGGCCTGTCTGGCGATGACGCGCAACGAGGTGGTCCAGGACGAGCAGACGACGCTGAAGACGCGGCTGCTGCGTGACATCCGCCGCATCTTCGACCAGGAGAGCGGCAAGGAGGCTCTGCGTAGCCAAGACCTGCTCGCGGTCCTTATCCAGGACGCCGAGGCCCCGTGGGCGGAGTACGGCACGAAGGGGATAAACGCCTACCACCTGGCCAACCTGCTGCGCGACTTCGGTATCAGCCCGGCCAACTACCGGTTCGAGAACGGCAGGCAGGCCAAGGCGTACGCCCGTAACCAGTTCGTGGATGCCTGGGCCCGCTACTGCCCTGACCCCGCCCCATCGGTACCCACCGCCGGGGTCCCGGCACGTCCGACCCGGGGCAGGCCGCCCGCCCCTCCGTCCGGGATGCTGCCCACCGGCCCGCCGGGAGGGCCCGCAGGTCCCAGGCCCACTCGCTGACTCCAGGTCCGCATCGATCCGTCGCATCCGTCCCCGCGCAGGTCAGCGCGGGGACGGATCTCCTCGGCGTTACGGATCACTCCGTACCTGCGGCCCTCTCCGTACCTGTGCTGACCAGCCACGCGACGGATGCGACGGATGCGACGACACCACCCCTCACGACTGACGGAGCACCACCATGCCCGAATCGAACGCCGACGACACCACCTCCCGCCGCCGCAGGAAGCTGTTCAGGCTCACCCGACGACCAGCAGCAAGCTGGAGCGAACGAGCCTCTAACGAGGCTTCGTCCGCGCTTGCCCCCGTCCCAGGGGTGGCGGAGGACAAGGCCGAGCGCCAGGGGGCGCCCGAGCTGGAGGAGGGGGTGGCTGAGGGCTCCTGCCAGCCCGCAGCCGACTCCGTAGGTCCGCGCAATCCCCCGGCCGATGTCCCATCGCTCGTCGAGCAGCCCTCCTGGCGGGATCTCGACGCCCCCGTCCTGCCCGCGCAGATGAACCGCAAGCGCACCGTGGAGAAGCGCGACCAGGAGAAGACCATCCGCTTCACGCGCACCGCGGTCAAGGTGATCAGCGCCGCCGCTCACCAGCGCGGTCAGAGGTTCGCCGGGTTCGTCGGGGACGTGGCCCTGGCCGTTGCGCAGGGCAAGGCGGGGATGGTCGGCAGTCCGGAGGATGATCCTCTGCGCCCGCTGATCGAGGCCGTCGAGGCGCACACGGTCGCGCTGAACCGTATTGGCGGCAACCTCAACCAGATCACCGCAGCCATCAATCGAGGAACCGTGCCCGAGCGTGCCGAGGCGGTTCTGGACCGCGTCGAGCAAGCGGCACAGAACAGCTTCCACCTCATGGACCAGCTCTTGGCGGACGGCACGGCTCATGGTTCCTGATGTCTCCACCGGTTCCGACAGCCGCGGACTGATCGCCTACCTCTTCGGCCCCGGCCGCCGCGACGAGCACACCAACCCTCACATCGTCGCCGCCTGGGACATGGCCGGCGCTCCCGACCCCGGCCGCGACCCGGCAGCCACCTACTCCCAGCTCGCCAGGCGACTCGACCACCACGTCGACCTGCGCACCCGCGAGCTGGGCGGCAAGAAGCCACCGCAGCACGTCTGGCACTGCCCGGTCCGCACCGCGCCTGGCGACCGCTACCTCACCGACGCCGAGTGGACCGAGGTCGCCCGCCGCGTCGTGCACGCCACGGGCATCGCCCCCGACGGCGACGAGAGGGCATGCCGATGGATCGCGGTCCGTCACGCCGACGACCACATCCACATCATGGCCACCACCGTCCGCGCCGACGGGCGCCGGCCCCGCACCCACCAGGACGGCCGACGGGCCCAGGCCGAGTGCCGCAGGATCGAGACCGAGTTCGGCCTGCGCCGCCTGAAGTCCGGTGACCTCACGGCCCCCCGTACGCCCACTGGTGCCGAACGCGCCAAGGCCGAGCGGCAGGGTCAGACGGTGACGGCACGGCAGTGGTTGCGCGAGCGGGCGTACGCGGTCGCCGCCGCCGTACACACCGAGGCCGACTATTTCACCGTGCTGCAATCCCTCGGCATCGAGGTCAAGACACGCCTCGGCCCCGAGAGCGGCGACGTGATCGGCTACAGCCTCGCCGCACCCGGCGACACCAACAGCGCCGGCGAACCGATCTGGTACGGAGGCTCGAAGCTCGCCCCCGACCTCTCCATCAACCGCCTCCGCGAACGCCTCCCCCACCAGGAAGTAGCCGACCGCCCCCGATTCCCGGCAGATCCCGCCGAGCCGTGGCAGAACGCCATCGCCGCGATGCAGACGGCGCACACCGTCCTCGACTCCGACGACGATGCCGCCGCCCAGGCCCAACTCCCCGCCTTCGGAGATGCCCTCTACAACATCGCCAGCGCCACACGCGGCCCGCACCGCGCAGAGCTACGCGCAGCCGCCTCGGCGTTCAACCGCGCCCGCCGATCCGCCACCCGCGCGGACCACCAAGCCGCCCACGCCCTGCGCCAGGCCGCCAAGGAACTCGCCTACGCCTCTACCGAACCGGGTGGACTCGCCATCGCCCTGCTCTTCGCCACCGTGCACCTGGCCCGCGCCGCCGCCAATTGGCACGAGCAGCGCGGCCACGAACAGCAGGCCGCAGCGGCCGATGGAGCCTTCCGCCACCTCCAGGCTGGTTACCAGCAGGCCGCTGCCCCCGTCTTGGCGGACCTGGCCCGCCGCGCCCCGCGAGCCGAGACAGCCCGCCGCTTCGAGCGGGAGCTCCGCGCGGCCCTCCCTGACCACGCCGACCGCATCCTCGCCGATCCCTCTTGGACCGCCCTGACCACAACTCTCGCCCAGGCTGAGACTGCCGGCCACAACCCCCGACGTCTCCTGGCCGAGGTGGGCACCCGGCGGGACCTCGACAGCGCGGAGCGTCCCGCCGAGGTCCTCAACTGGCGCATCACCGCTCAGCCGAACCGGCGGGCTCAAGCGGCTCGTAGGCGAAGCACCGTCAGCGGTACGTCCTCCATGTCCGCCACGCCACACCCGCCGGCCGCACCGGTGGCCATAAGGCCCGAGGAGCGCAGTCGACACCGCTGACCCCGGTCTCCCAGCCAGAATCCCGACGAAGGGACCGGCAAGCGAAGGCCGACACCCCCGGTGTGACACGTTCCCCGAAGGAACACCGGAAGTGTTCCCTCGGGGAGCGCCTGCCCGTGAGGAGACGAGGGCTTTCCGTTCAGATTCCGGATGGCGAAGTAGATCAGCGGGGGCGTTGAGCGGTTGCCTGGAGGTGCTCATGGAGGAAGGGGGCGTCAAGACGTGTGTCGATGACACGATCGCGCACGTCGGTGAGAAGCCAGCCTAGCAGTTCGGCAGTGGCGTCGTACTCATCGTAGAAGCCCATGCGCAAGTCGGTGATCTCGAACTCGAACATCACGTCGTCAACGAGGTCTGCCAAGTGCGCGTCGGCGGCTGGGGTTTTGGTCGCGGTCCATGTGTTCAGCCAAGGACGCAGGCTGTTGGTGGCCACGGTGATGACGCTGAGGGAATCCCTGACGGGCACGGGGCTGGGGTGGGTATGCAGCGTGCTCTGCCACCAAGCGGACCAGACGTCCCGTAGGGCCTCGGTCAAGGGCAAGTCCCAGGTGGCCCAGCCCGCGTGGATCAGGCGGGAGGCGATGAGCTCCTCGTCGATGTGGAGCCGGCCGGTGACGAGTAGGCGAATGATGCGCGGGACGAGGTGACGATAGAGACGAGGGAAGTCTTCCCAATGATCAGGCGTCTTTGCGGCAACCGAGGAAACCAGGTCGTCGGCTATGAGGTGGAGCGGGCCGGAGAGTTCGGCGAAGTCTCGCTCGCTGTAGCAGTACGTGCACCCTGTGACGAGGAAGGGACCTTCTGAGGCGAAGGCGTGGTCCAGGGCATCGAGAGCTGTCATGAGCTGCTCAGAGCAAGACATGAAGACCTGCCGGGGGACTCCGTCCGGGTGACCGGCGAAGATCGCAGGCTATCAGGCCGTCCCCCGCCTCTCATGGAATGCCTTGATGGACCCAGTGGAGGAGAGCGAAGTTCCGTGAAGGATCTATCTCCGATCCTCACACGGGCGACTCGATAGGGTCGGGCCATGATGGAGAGTCCCGTGGTCGAGCTGCTTGAGACCGAGTACCGACGCGTTTGGGACCGCTTCTACGACGAGTTCACGTTCCAGCCGAGTACGAGCTCCTTCAAGTGGCCAGCCATCAAAGAGCCCACCGCATCGGTTACCTGGAGCCTTGCCGTGCTTGACGACGACCCTGAAGACAAGCGTTTGGACCGCTTGGTCGAGGTAGTCGAGCAGGGGCTGAAGTCCTGCATGGGCCCGAGCGGAACACTGCTCGCGCTCGACTGGCAGCACACGTCGTATCGCTTCGCACCGCAGGGCGTCGGTGGCCCTGGGCAGCCGGCCTGGCCTTTGAGCCCGTACCCCGATGGGGATTACTACATTTACCTCTCGGAAGACTTCCGTATGGGCAGTTTTGGGCACCCCTGGGAAAATTCCCTCTGTCTGTTCGGTCAGGAATTCCTCGACGCCGCATCCGCGGAGGTAGAAGAGCTTCTCGGCCATCCGATCCGTAGGTCCGGCAGGGCAGTCGGCACCGCCTGAGTTGGGTCCCGACTCCCAAGGCACCCAGGTAGTCAGACCCCACAGCGCACCCTGATGCCCTCGCTGCCCGTGGCGGCGAGGGCATCAGTCGTCAGGCCGCTCGGGCTGTGGGTAACTGCGCGACCCACGTCGTCACCTCGGTCAGATGCTCGGGCTGCAGCCCGTCGTGTGGGTCGGGCTGCACGAGGAGGGTCGCCATTCCGTGGGCGGTGCGCTCCGCCGCCCATGCGTGGTCGAGGCCGGTGAAGTCGTCGTCGATCCAGACGGCGGGGGCGTCTGCCAGCCAGACGTCGACGTGGTCGCGTTTCCAGAGGTAGCCGTCGGGGTGGCTGGTGGTGATCTGGGGGCGAGGCAGGTCGAGGTAAGGGAAGTCGGGCAGCCCCAGGAGAGGGCCGATGATCGTGGTGGCGTCCTTGCGCCAGCTCGTGCACCACACGGGGGTGACGAGTCCGCTGGTCAGGAGGTCGGTGAGAATGCCGCCCTGGCTCGGGTCGAGCCAGATGGGCACGGGGTCGTCGGGGTGCCGGCCGGTGGGCAGGACGGTGTGGCGCACGTGGGTGGGCGGGGTGCTGCCGTCGGCGGCCGGGAACGGGATGAGGACGCCGTCGATGTCCAGGAGCAGGTAGGGCAGGGGCATCGGTGCCTCCGTCGGTCAGCGTTTGCGGGCGGTGATCAGGAGGGTGGTGGGCCACGGGTCGCGGCGCGGGTGCCGCAGCTCCACCGTCGAGGTGATGCGCAGGCCGGTTCGGGAGAGGTGAGCTCCCCAGCGGCGGGCGTCGAACTCCCATCGTGCGAGGGGCAGTCGGGTGCGGTCGGGCATGGTGACGTAGTCCTCGCGCGGACGGTCGTCCGTGGATGGATGTCTTCCGGCCCGTGCCGGGTGAGGGACGGAGAAGGCCAAGACACCGCTCGGTTCCAGGCGCCGGGAAATGGCGGCGAGGAGGAGTTCGGGGGCGACAAGGCCGACGGCGCCGAAGACGGAGTAGATCGCGTCGAAGGTCTGGCCGGTGGCCTGAAGGTGGTGCAGTGCGTGGCCGGCGGCGAAGGTGGCGCCGTCGATGTGGCCGTAGTGGGAGCGGGCGCGGCGTACCTGGAGGCCGACCAGGTCCACACCGGTGACGCGGGCCTGGTGGTACTTCGCGAGGTGGGCAACGTTGTGGCCGGGGCCGCAGCCCAGCTCCAGGACGCGTTTGCCGGACAGGTCCCGTCCCAGGATCTCGGCGCCGGGACCGATGCCTGCGTGGGTGCTCCATTCCATCCGGGCCGGTGCAGTGAGGGCGTGCGCGGGGGCGGCGGCTGTGCGCTGGGCTGCGTGGGCGTACCAGGGGGAGACCTGGGCGAGCACCTAGACCTCCAGGAGTTGGACCACGTCGTTCAGATGGCGGCGGACGACGGGGATGTACGCGGGGTCCTTGGCCGGGTCGTCGATCCAGCGGATGGCCTGCTCCATGAACCACTCCACGGCCCACATGCGATGCCATCCCAGGGCCCACGCCTCGGCGGCCAGGCCGCCCCGGGCGGCGAGGGCGTCCTCATGACCGCCTGCGGTGACGTACTGCTCCAGGAACACCCGCAGTCGGAAAGGGCTCGGTACGTCGGTGGTGCCGTGGTACGAGGCGAGGTCGATCAGGCCGGGGCCGGTGAAGGCGCGTGCGAAGTCGAGGAGATGCCAGCCGTTCTCCCCGATATGGACGCTCGTGGGGTGGAACTCGGAGTGCACCCAGCCGAACGGGTCGAGAGTCGCCCCCTGGACACGGGCCTCGGCCGCAGCGGAGATCTCCCCCAGCGCGGTCTCGATGTCGTCGCAGTCCGTCCATCGGTCGGCCTTCCGCAACCGCTGGAGGTGATCGAGGGCTCGGCCGGGCAGGGCCGTGAGGCCCGCCCCGTCGAGGAGGGGCAGACCGCCCGCCGGGCGGGCGGCATGGAGCATCACGGCGGCGGCGACGCCGTCGAGGTCGTCGGCGTCCCGTACGGGGGTGCCGAGGTCGTCCATGAGCATCCCGAGCCACTTGTCCTGCATGGCGGTGGCGTGGAGGGCGGGGACCGGGAGCCCGCGCTGGTATGCCGCCCGCAGGGCCTGGGCTTCGCAGTCAAAGGGCTCCTTGGCGTACTTGAAAACGGCCGTGGTGCCGTCGGGGAAGGTGACGCGTTCGACGCCGGACATGCCCCAGACACGAATCTCGGCACGTTCGGGGAGGGGCTTGCCGACAAGGGTGCACAGGTCGTCCAGCAGGGTGGCGGACAGGCTCTGGTCCATGGGGGTCTCCAGGGGACTGGTGGGCTCCGGGGCGGGCGCGCGCGAGCTGGCCCGCCCCGGAGCCGTACTGGGGTGGGATTATTCGGCTGCGGTCACGCGGTGGGAGTAGACCTGCTCGATCCAGCCCGCCTTGAACTCGGCCAAGTCGTCACGGAAGTTGGCCATCGAGGCACCGTAGGGCGCGACGACGCCGCCGGACTGGTCCGGCACGGACTGGCAGCCGTGCACGAGCCGGCCGCCGAGCGCGGCGTGGGCCTTGATGGACTCGATCCGTCGGTGCTCGTTGAACCAGCCGCCGTGGTAGACCTCGTCGAGCATTCCGCCTGTCTCGTCGTCCAGGTCGAAGACGACGGACGTGGCGGCGGGGAAGAACCAGCACGGGCCGACGTTGGAGATGTGCCCGTCCAGCTCGACCTTGTTGAGCGCCATCAGCGTGGCCGCCTCGCGCAGCATGCGCAGGTGGTCGGCGGTGACCTGCGGGAGGCCGAGGCCGGCCAGGTGCTCCTCGCGGAAGAGGTACGAATACACCCCGTACGCCGTCGCCAGCACGCGAGCCGCGTCGGAGGTGGATGCGCCGTGGTTCTTGATGAAGTCGAGCGCGAGCTGCTCGACCGCGCTCTCGGTGGTCTCGTCTACGTCGAGGAGCTGGGCCTTCACCAACTCCCAGTCGGCGACGAGCCAGGTGCTGGACTCGAAGCGGAAGAAGTACTCGGCCGGGTCGATGGTGATGCGCCGGCTGTCCACCTGGATGCCGGGCAGGCGGTTCCAGCGCGGGTCGAAGGCGTCGGGCAGCTCGACCGTGATGGTCGCGATGTCGATGGTGGTCACCGTGTCTCCGTCTCTGATCGTCCGGGCCGGGGCATAGGAATGCCCGAGCCCGTTGGGGCGTACGGAACTTGGGGGCCGCCCGGCCCGAGAGTGGGGCGGCTGTCGATAAGTGAACCGCCCGCTACGCAGAGTGGGTACCGTGTGACCGAGGTCAAGCGGTATACACGGTTTACGGATCCGGAGCGGAGGCGATCGTGCCGGCACCGACCAGCGCCAACTCCCGCCTGCGCGACACGATCAACGCCGCCGGGTGCACGTATGACGCGCTCGCCAAGGACGTACGCCGCATCGCCGCCGAGAACGGCGAACTGCTCCAGACCAACAAGTCGGCCATCTCCCACTGGGTGGGCGGCGCCCGCACACCGTCCGGCCAGGCAGGCCAGTACCTCGCCGAAGCCCTCTCCCGGCGGCTGGGCCGCGTCGTCACCCGAACCGAGCTCGGCCTCCACTCACCCGACACGGAGTCGCCACCGGGCACCGACCCCGTCACCGCGGTCACCTACCTCGGCCGCGCGGACGTCGAACGCCGCCGCTTCCTCGCCATCGCCGCCTTCACCACGGCCGGCGTTGCCATGCCGCTCCTGCACGACCACGAAGCCACCTCGCGGATGCTCCGTGCCCGCACCGCACGCTCCCTCGTCGGCAGCGACGACATCGACGTCGTACGACAGATCACGGCAGCCTTCAGCGCCGCCGACGAACGGCTCGGCGGCGGGCACGGCCTGACCACAGTCACCGCGTACCTCGCCGACACGGCCGCCCCCATGCTGCGCGGACGGTTCCCCTCGGAACCCTTACGCCAAGCCGCCTTCGGCGCCGTCGCCGAACTCGCCTACCTCGCAGGGTGGAAGCACCACGACCTCGGACACGAAGGCGCTGCCCAGCGCTACTACCAGGTCGGCTACCAGCTCGCCTGCGAAGCCGACCCCCACGGCCATGCCGCCTGGATGATGCGCGCCCTTGCCCACCAGTCCCTCAGCCTCAAGCAACCCCACCACTGCGTGGACCTCGTCAAAGGCGCGCTCACCCGCGGCCTCGGCCACGTAGACGGCCAGACAGAAGCGCTCCTCCACATCACGCACGCCCGTGCCTACGCAGCCGTCGGCGAGAACCCATTGGCCGCCCGAGCTCTCCTCGCCGCCGAAGACGCTCTCCTGCGCGAGGACGGTCCCCAGCCCAGTTTCTCCCGCGTCAGCGGCCCAGCAGCCGGCACCGTGGCCAGCCACACCGCCCGCACCTTGACCGACCTCGCCGACCACATCGGTACGGAACAGCAGCACCGCGACGCGCTCACCCGCTGGGACCCGGAGAAGTACAAGCGCGTCCACGCCCTCACCCACGCCGACCTCGGCGACAGCCTTGCCGCTCAGGCCCGGGCCGACGAAGCGGTCGCGGCCTGGACCCAGGCCCTGGTCCTCATGGAAGGCATGACCTCCGACCGCACCCGCAAGGCGATCACCTCGATCCGCTCCACGCTCGCGGTCTACCAGCGGCGCAAGGTACCCGGTGCCGCCGATCTCGCTCGCCGCGCTCGTGAGGCCCTCGCCTAACATGCCCAACAACCCGCCTGACGAAGGGAACCTCCGTGGCTCAGCAGACCGACGACCGCTCCCAAGCCCTCAAGCCGGCGCTCGAATCGATGACCCTGCTGGTCGCGGCCGTCATTGTCCATGACAAGGCCACCAACCGCGTCGTGCTCCTCCAGCGCAGCGAGAACGCCAAGTTCGCCCAGGGCCAGTGGGACCTCCCCGTCGGCAAGAGTGAACCGGGCGAGCCCATCACCGAGACCGCGGTCCGCGAGCTTTACGAGGAGACCGGCCTCACCGTGAGGCCCGAGTCCCTCAAGGTCGCCCACATCATCCACGGCGCCTGGGGCGTCGAAGCCCCCAACGGCTTCCTCACCGTCGTCTTCGCCGCCCACGAGTGGACCGGCGAACCCGAGAACCGTGAACCCCGCAAGCATTCCCAGGTCTGCTGGGTCGACGCCAATGAAATTCCGGAAGCATTCGTCGATACCACAGCGAGTGCCCTCCGCGGGTATCTATCTGGCAGGTCCCAGGTCTCCCTCGATGGCTGGTTTTGAGCGAAGGATGGGAGCTTTTCCAATCTATTGAGAGGTGTGGGTAATTCAATCTGAATCTGCTTGCTTGGGGATAAACTGATGCGCATGGCCGTCGGATGGGGTTGACCTGAAGAGTGATTCGAAGATCGCCTCAAATTCGCATTCATCTGAATCCTTGAACACGGCCAGCCGCTTGATATCCTCGGCGGTCATGTGGCGTTCGCAGAAAGACCGAGCACGATCGTTCTTGTTCGAGGACTCGTTGTCTTCTAGGGGTGGATAGTAGTCCTCAATTGCGCCGCGCTCCCATACGTAAATGTCTTCTTTCCGTAGTTCCTGAAGCAGCTCGATCTTCATGCGCCTAAGGTCAGGATCGGCAGCCTCTTCGAGAACTTTCCGCGTGGTGCCCGAGGTAGATCGCGCAAAGAACGTGCTGACAGCGGCGTCGAGATCCTCCCAATCACAGATTCCTTGCGCGTATTGCTCTCGCGCCACTCGGGCCCGCTTCCAGAGATCCTGCACAGCGCCGTTAGAGCGCATGTTCTTGAGCATCTTTCCGGAGGGGTCGGCTCCTGAATCGGCCGCAATTTCGTTCGCCTTGGTGATGAGTCGATCTCGCAATTTATGACAAGCCTGGCTGGCTCCCAGTTTGTCAAACCCTTCAACCAGCACGTCAAGGTCGGCGAGCACAGCAATCCGCATTTCGAACTGCGTGAAGAAACTTCTGTAGCGGGCGATACTTCCCTTTCCTTCGACCTTCGCGATCGCTGTTGCGCGCTTCTCGAAGTCCCAGTCTGGATTAAGCGTTCGAGCGACGTGCGGGATTAGGATGCGGTCGCTCGGCCCCTCTACGAGCAAAACGGAGTTCGCGAAAAACGCCGCCTCGTTATTTTCATGCTTGATGATCTCAAATTGATCGCGTGCCTCAATGTTTGAAAGGTCGATCACGCGTGTCCGGCTTGCCGGCGGGTCCAGGGAGTGGTCCTTAATGACCTTGACGAATGTTCCGGTTGCCCCAGGTGCGAAGAATGACGGCGAGTGGGTGCTGACCAAGACGTCGTTAAACTCGGAGAAAAACGCCAAAGCTTCGAACAGCTTCCGTTGCGCCTGGGGGTGCAGGAATACTTCAGGTTCCTCGAAGAGGAGTAGGCAGGGCTGCTGAGAGCTGTCTGCCGTGACTGGTCGCGCGGTTTTCATGTCGACATACGCGCGAAGGATTGCGAATGCGACCGACCTTCGAAGGCCGTCGCCTTTGGTCCTAAAGTGGCCGGTTACTCCATCGTCGATGGAGATTTGCGCTTCTTCGAGAAGGCTACGCAGACGTGGAGGTGGGATCTCAAGTCGTACGCTTGCTCGCGGGAAGGATTCCTGCAGGTTCCTTTGGATCAGTGATTCGATTTGTCGAACTTCGGAAAGGCGCTGGTCCGACTCCTCGCCGTCTTCGTTCGTAGTCACATTCAACTGCCCTCGGAGTGCCTCAAATGAGGACTCCAGCTCGGGAAGCTGGTGCTCGATTTGCCCGAAAAGAAGACTTAGAAGCCGCCCGAAAGTTGCCGTGGATGTGGTCTTGAGTTCCTCGTTGAGCTCCTTGACGGCCGGAATGTAAATTGATTCCGGGAGTAGTGGGGCGATCGATTTGTCCATGCCGGTTGGCAAGGGATCGTCTCCAGTGACGAATTCATCCTCACTGAGTGATTCCATTATTGTAGCGATTTCGCGCTTCACTGCTGCGCGGCTGATCTTTCCCTCAAGTTTGTGGGCAACTTCTGGGTACGTCGCCTTCACGTTGGCGGAGATAACTTCGGCCGGCAGCCCAGACTTCAATGTATCGTCTATGACGATCTTCGTGTACCTGTGATCCTGGGGAACCCGTGTGACGACCAGGAAGGTTCCCTTCCCGGTACCATTGTAAACTTTAGCGAGCGTGAGTCGCCCGTCTCGAACTTCTTTCTCGATTCGAATTCGGTGTCCGTCTTCGAGTCGCTTCAGGTCTGCTTCGCTGACCTCAGAGAAGGAAAGCTGAATTCGGATCGATCGACTTCTGTCGAGAAAGTCGGTGTCGATTGCGGAGCCCGACTTTAGGAACATATTCAAAGCCTGGAACACGGATGACTTTCCGGCGTTGTTCTCGCCGATAAGGCAGCCGAATCGAGAGAAAGGGATGTCCACGTATGTGAGGCCGCGGAAGTTCTCGATCTTGATCGTCTCAAGACGCATGGTGCTCCAGGTGTTCAAACCGCAGGGCGATCATCGTAGAGGCACATGAGGGGCTGGCGGGCATGATTCCGCACCACAGGTACCAGTGCTCGAAACTCGTGGCCGTGGCTGGCGGGCATGCGGCCCCACTGCTCTCTCGATACTGATCCGTTGAGTGCCGAGTGGGGCATGCGTTGGAGGGGCAGTTCCGGCCACGGTCATGCGGGCCCGGGCAGCATGTGTCGGCATGGTGAGCATGTCGACCGAAGGCAGTGGGAGCGGGACTCGCGGACCTGCGGTGCGTGATCCGCTCATCGCGCGGCTGATCACCACTCCATGGTTCGGAATCAGCCGTGCGTACGGATTCCTCCTCGGTGCGGACGGGGCGCTGTCAAGCTGTGACTAGGGATCAGGTGGCAATGCCGTTGGGGGAGAGCGCCGTGGCGCAGAAGAGCGACAAGACCTACTACCGGGCAGGGCACTGGGTGCGGCCGTCGGCTGCCAAGCAGGTGAAGAAGCCTGCGGCGGGCATTGTGATCGTGGCAGCGTTGCTGGCTATTGCTGCTTGGAACACGGTCTTCGACGATGACAGCAAAACACCTGTTCCTGCTCCGCAGCCGTCACCCCCGACTGCGTCAGCTACTCCCTGAACGGGCATCTCAGTTGCGACTGTTTCGCCAGGACACTTTTCCAGCCAGCCGTTGCAACGTGGTGGGACCCTGGGGCGGTTGCGTGACGGTGTGCGGCGCGGCGTCGGTCGTCGTATCCGTTAGCAACCGCGTCCAGACGGCCTGCCACTCAGCGACCTGCTGATCCGGCACGCCACAGGCGGACAGATACGCCGCTGTGGTGTGCCAGGTCTTGGGAAGGCTCTCGCGGTTCAAAAGCCGGCTGACGGTACCGGGTGAGATGCGTCCAACGGAACGTTGGCTAACCATCTGATGGGTGAGACCGCTCGTCACACGAACATCGGCCAGCGACTTGAAGAAACCCCTGACAGTGCGGATTCCTGAGGGACTCGGCCAGGCGCGCCCTGTGGCTGGCTCCCCGTCAGCAGAAAAGGTGGTCGTGGTTGTCGGCAGGCAGGCCAGGTTGCGGCCGAGAGCGAGTCGGGCCCCGGTGTTCCTGTCTCTCGCCTGTGGGTCGGGGCGCCCCTTAGCCGCCAGCCTGATGCGCAAGTGCCGGTACAGCACTCCAAAGTCGATCAGCTCAGGCCCATTGGGGATGCCCGTCTGAAGCGTGCCGAGGAGCTCGCCGGTGAACGCGGTGAAGGTCTCGTCGGGCGGGGCGAGTGCTTGGCGTGTTTCTGCAGCAGCGGTCAGCAGGAATGTTCCCTCCACGGCCGCCTGATCGGCCAGATCTGATGGGCCGCCCATCGTCCCGAGGGCCAGACCGCTGTAGCAGCAGTCGAGGACAACGACACATCGATCGGCCCGGCCGTTCAGGAGAGCCTGTCGTATCCACCGATAGGGGAGTCCGGTCTCCACCCGTTGCTGCTTGGACTGCGGCATAGCCAGATAGAGGTCCCCTTCGGGGTCGACCAGCCCGTGACCGGCGAAGTAGATCAGCACGGTGTCGCGCGCTTGCTCGGCTGCGGCTCGCACTGCGGCCATGGTCATCTCTGCGGTCGTGGGGTTGGAGAGGATCGTGCAATGCTCCTGCGGCAGGGTCCAAGAGGTGGGTCCGGTCAGCGCCTCGGCCAGAGCGGTCAGGTTGTTGGACACAGCCGGCAGCGACTCCAGGTGGTCGTAGTGGCTGGTGCCGATCAGCACGGCTCGGGTCGCTCCGGGGTCGGGCAACACGCTCATGTCCCAGGTGCCTCATCCTCGGTCGAGGTCTCAAGGGCACGAATGACACGTTCGATCTCGGCATCGCTGCCCTGGGTAAGAACGATCACGGTGTCACCCCGCCTGATCTCGATCCGCGGGTCCTGGGGCCTGGTTTGCTTCCAGGCGGCCAGTGCCACTACGAAGGAGGCAGCGCTCCATCCGTTGTCAGTCACCAGTTGGATGACGTCGAGCAAACCGCCCATGCGCCCTGGCTCGGGAGGTTGCTCCTGGAGTGTTAAGGAGGACGACTTGCGGATCTCTCTGTCCGCCCCCAGCCACTGGTGCAGTGAACGCAGCTCGTCTGCCTCGGCCCCTACCCGCACATCGATGCGCATGGTTCCCCCTGTCTCCGAGTGTCGGCGGTCTTCCGCATTTCCATCGTCGGGCAGAACCGGCTTTCTGGTGGGCGTTTGGCTTGTTCACGCCCTTACCTGGTGAGAACTAGGGGGCCTGGGGACAGTGGTCGCACCGCGACCTAAAGGCGTCGCCAGCCGTTGGCGAACTCGCATTGGAGGTCCGCCCAGCGGCCTTGTTCGGCGGGGGTGTGGCTGGGATAGCCGAGGTGTCCCACGCCCTTGACCCACTCGTCCCAGAGGCCGTCGGGCTCCGTGAAGCGGTTGGCGTGGTGGGTGCCGAGGAGGGCGTCGAGGTGGAGGAGGGCGCCCAGGGCGGCGGGCTGGTCGTAGTGCAGGTCGGTGCGGGGGAGGTAGCGGTCGAGGTAGGCGGTGAGGATCTCGGCGTCCATGTGCGTGCCGAAACGGGCCAGGGCGAAGCAGTAGGCGCCGCCGGAGTAGCAGACCTCGCTGGCCAGGAGCAGGTCGCCGATGCGTGCCCGGAAACGTTCGCGGCGGTCGACGCCGATTAGCCAGGCGGCGGTGAGACGCGAGCGCCATTCGTACCCGAGGAAGGCTTCCAGTTTCTCGTCGGTGATCGCCGTGGCATCAGCGATCAGGTGCCGGGTGAAGCGGGTGGTGTGCCACCATCGAGGGCTCAGGAAGCGACCGCTGTTCAGTACGAGGTAGCGCGGGAGGCCCCCGTACGTCCTCGTCACATAGCTCTTGACCACATGGCCGTAGCCAATTTGGTCGGGGTGCTGGGACGGCATCGGTCACCTCTCCGGGTGCAGGTCGGTGCGGTCGATCCAGGTGGGGGCGACGAAGATGTTGCTGCCGGTGGGGGCTTCGGAGGCTTCCAGTAGGGACCAGGTGCGGGACTCCTCGACCAGGTGCTCCCAGGGCGCGGTCCAGTCGAGTTCCCAGTCCAGGCCAGTGCCGGAGACGCCGTACGTGCGGCCAGCGTCCACGCGCCAGAACTGGGAGTAGAGGATCACCTGGGCATGGTCGGCGAGGTCGTTGATGATCTCGGTGAAGTGGGCCGTGGGCCAGCCGGGGGCGTCGTTCGCCGCGGTGGCTCGTAGGCGCGCGGTGAGCGGCGGGACGACGGGGGTGCGTGCGCCGAGTTCGGTCAGCGCCCAGCGGATGCCGACGGACTCGCAGGTCACACCGCTGCGCAGGATATTAAGGTTCAAAACGTGCTGCGAGTGGCAGGTGTGCTGTTCAGCCGATTCGAGTGTTGGCCGAGAACTGAACCACTCGGTGTGAATCGTATTACAGTGACTTCGTGCCGGTGAAGATTTTCTTCGGGGGGCCAGCACGAGCGCGACATCCGCCCCCGGCGCCGTCGCGAGCAGGCCGGTCATTCGCCGACGGTCGGACAGGGTGAGGCCGGTACAGGAGGATCGGCGTGGACGCAGATGACATCCAGTCGGTGGCCCGGGTCGGCGAATCCATCGAGATCGTGTTGCTCACCGGCGACCGCTTCGAGGGCGTTCTGGAGGGGCTGAAACTCACCGCCCTGAACCTGCGCACGCCCGACGGGCAGGCCATCGCGGTGGCGCTGCAAACGGTGGCACTCATCAAGCCGAGATCCGTTGCGCAGACTCTCCTTGCCGAGGCCAGTGCCCCTGAACCCAGCGTTCAGACGCCTATCGAGCAAACGACGCCGGCCCAGGCCGTCGCTGTGTCGGTGGATGCTGCGCCCGCCTCGCGGGCGCACGAACCGCAGTCGGCTACGCCCGCGCGGTTAAGCAGGGACCACTCGGCGTCGCGTGCCGAGGCGCTCACCGCCATCGCCCAACTGCCCGTCGGGCCGGTTGACATGGAGGTCTACGTCAGTCCGGAGAACCGCAAGGAGCTGGAGCGGATCCGGAACTCGTACCTCAACGCCGAGAAGATCGGTGAACTCGATCCACGCTTCGGTCGGGTCGCGCAGATGTACGCCAAAGCCAGATACCTGTGGAACGTCGAAAGGGGCAACCCCGAAGTCACGCGTCTGGTAGGTGCTCTGGCACTTCTCAAGGGTGACGCCGGGTCGGCGCACCACTTCCTCATCCAGGCGGAGGCGGACGATGTGCAGGCGCGGCGGCTGATGGCCGTCAGCGCTGCCCATCAGGACGATGCGGAGACCGCCAGGTTCGCGTTGCTGCGGTACTTCCACGAGGTGGCCCCCGACGACGACCCCGAGGTCTGGCAAGCTCTGCTCGGCCTGCTCGACGCATACGGTGACCGGGGACAGTTGGGGGAACTCATCGGCTCCCCCGCGCACAACGAGGCCGCGTGCGAGACGGTGCGCGCCGCGCTCGGCGGCGCCTCGCCGGCGACGGTACCGGCTCCCAGGCCACCAGGTGCCGTACCGGCCCTGGCCGCCCGGCGCGTGGTCCCTCCGGAGCCCGTGCCGAGGAGCAAGCCGCGGCCCCTGGCCAGCGACACACGGGTCAGAACCGAGCCTACGACGGTGCGGTCCGGCGGGCAGCGGCGCTGGGAGAACCCCTACCAGCGCGCCAAGTACCTGGAACACCGCGAGAAGAAACTGGAAGAGGCGAAGGCCGCCTACCGCCAGGCGATCAAGCAGAACGTGAAGCGGGAGAGTGCCGCCAAGGACCTGGCCTGGCTGACTCGACGCGTGGACGGCGCCGATGCCGCACTTCGTGTCATCGAGCAGGAGTGCCAGGGCCTGATCGAGCCCGGCCACGCCCTCGACAACATCCTCACCGACTTCTATATAGGCGCCAAGCGCTATGCGGAAGCGCTTGAGGTGCTGGACCGTCAATTCCAGCGGACCGACCTCACCAGCAGCAGGCGGTACCACCTCTGTCACCAGATCGCGTATGTGAAACTTGCCCACGGCCAGGACTCAACGGCCGAGTGGCACATGCTGCTTCAGATGTCCCCGGAAAACCAGAACGCGCAGCGCGGAACGGCACTAGCTCTCGTCCGGCGCGGCGCTCCGGATGACCTGGAGGAAGCCGGAAAACTGATCGGCCATCACACGGACGACCGATCCGTCCGAATCCTGCGACAGATCGACGCCCTGCGAAAGAGCGGAGACGCCCGTACCGACCCCGGCTGGGTGGAGCGGCTGCTGGAAGAGGTCCCGCGGTTCGTCGACTCGACCCCACCGCTCGTCACCTTCGTGATGCAGAACTATTCGGAGCTCGCCGCGCGGGCGCAGGAGGAGCGGGAACGTACGCAGCGCCCGGTCACCAGGAGCGACCTGAACATCATCGCAGAGACGGCCCGTCAGATGAGCGGCAAGCAGCCGGTCAACAGCGCCCAGGCATATATCTCGGCCGCGGTACTCGCGAAGGAGGTGGGAGAGGAAGGAGCGCAGCGGTATCTGTACCTGGGGCTGACCACGCTGGCCGGCATTGTCCTCGACCAGCAGGAGTACGAGTCAGCCCAAGACCTGTACTGTGCCGCACTGGCCGTGGCGGACGAGCGGGACGACGGTGAGCTCACCCCGGACGTCAGATCGGCGCTGATCGGTTACCTCCGCTCACCGAACGGCCGCCGCGCTGCGCCGACCCGGCACCGGGACCGGGACGAGGGAACCTCCCTGCGGGACGAAGTCGCTCGGGTTCTCTGGGACGGGATCCGCCAGCATGACCCCAAGGTGATCTTCTCGCTGATCCCTCCGCTCTTCGCGGATACCAGCGTGGCCCGGGATCTGGTGTTGGATGCCATGTGCTCGAAGCCCGACTTGCTCGCTGCGGCGGCCGTACATCTGCGCCTCGCCGAGGGCCCCGAACGGTCCCGGCCGGACCAGCATGCGGTGCGTGAGGCATGGCAGCAGGCCAGCGACAAGTGGACGCGGGACCGCCGAAGGCTGGAGCACAGTCTGGCCGAACTGCAGCAACTGTCGATGTCGGAGAACGATCTGGAGTCGGCGCTCGACCGGCTTCGGGACCGGGACATGCTGACATCTCCGTCCCTGAGCGAGGCCCTCGGCCGGATCGAGGAGGCCCTGTTCGAGCTCCGGAGGTTCATCAACGAGCGCTCTTTCGAAGAGCGGGAGAGCTGCCTGCGGCTCGCCGACCAGAAGGCCCGGGCGCTCAGCGCGGACATTCGACGCGGTCCGACCAGCCTTGCCGTCGGGCTCGTCGAACCGGTCGCGGCGCGCATCCGGGCACTCGTCGCCGAGACCCAGCAGAGTCTGCTCGCCACACAGCCGCCCCAGCCCGAACTGAGCCTGGCGCTGGAGGAGAGCAGTGGAGGCCAGAACGGTGTGGTCACCGTCCAGATCAAGGTGGCGAACGCGCTCGGGATGGCACCGCTGGAGTCCCCGGAGCTGACCGTGGGGACCGACGTCGATCTGTTCTCCGTCGGGGAGCCGAAGGTGCAGCTTCCGACGGCGGTGCGCGGCGGCGACCACCGGATCGAGCAGGTCAAACTGCGCGTCACCGACAAGGGCTTCGCCGCGGGTGCCTTCTCCCTGCCGGTGACGCTTCGGTACAGACGGCGTTCCAGTGCCGTCTACGCGACGTTCGAGGCCACGTTGCCGGTCCGGCTGGCGCGTGAGGAGGAGTTCGAGCCCATCTTCAATCCGTTCCAGGACGGTGCCACGGGACGTCCGGTGATCGACCCGAAGATGTTCTTCGGCAGGGACGAACTGCTCGAGCGGATCCGCACCGGCCTGCGGGAGGTTTCCTCACCCGGGGTGGGAGTGGCGATCTACGGCCAGAAGCGGGCCGGGAAGTCTTCTATCGCCCATCATCTGACGCAGCGGCTGAAAGAGGACGGCCTGCCGATCGTCAACGTGGGCAACATCGGAGACCTCTCCCCGGAATCCGACGACCTGACCGGAACCCGTCTGCTGGCTCTGCTGATGTGGCGCATCCTGGAGGGCGCCCACGATGCGCTGACACGGCTCGACGAGCCGGCCGGTGCTGCGGTGCCGTTGATTCCCGAGGGGCTCACCCGCAAGGAATTCCTAACCAGCGAAGAACCGGTGCATGACTGCGCCAAGTACATCGAGCGGCACCGTGAGGGGATTCAGGGCACTCCACCACCGCTGATCGTGCTGATCGACGAGTTCCAGTACATCGACCGGTGGATCAGGATGGGACTGCTTTCGCCGTCCTTCATGCAGGCGTTCAAGGCTCTCATCGAGCGGCGGCTCTTCCATCTGGTGATCGTTGGCCAGGATGCCCTTGACCGGTTGATCCAACAGGACCCCAACGTCTTCGGGGTGTTCCACAAGGAACGCGTGACGTATCTCGCCGAGCCCGACGCGCGCGCCCTGATCGAGAATCCGATCCGCATCGAGGAGGGGGACCGGACAACCAGCAGGTACCGCGAACACGCAGTTGGCCAGATCATCGAGCTGACCGGTGGAAGCGCCTTCTACATCCAGCGTTTCTGCTCGTATCTCGTCGAGTACATGAATTCCGAGCGGGCGCCGGTGGTGACGGAGGCGGATGTCGAACGGGTGCGCGACGAGTTCCTCGGCAGACTGACGCGCGAGGACTTCGACAACCTCGAGTCACCCGGCTACACCGACCCGGAGGCTTTCACGAGCGAGCAGTATCAGCCCGTCCTGTTGGCCGTGGCCCGCGCGTCGCGTAACCAACCGGCCACGCTGGCAGCGATCCGGGAGGAGCACCGGGGCGAGCAACTGGAGGAGCTGCTCGACGACCTTGTCCTGCGCGACGTGGTACGCCGTGAGTCCGGCGCTTACCAGATCGTGGTCCGTCTCTACCAGGAATGGCTCCTCAAGTACCTCGGAGCGAGCTCGAAGGCAGGTGCCTCGTGACAGCGCCCGTGCCCGGCGAGGCCCCCGTCCCGGCCAATCCGTATCGCCAGGTCGGCAGGGTGGCCGAGGGGGACCGCTTCGTCGGCCGGGGCAGCCTGGTGCGCCTGATACAGAACGTCTGGCAGGAGCCCGGTCGTCCGTCGAACGCACGCGTGCTCGGATACCACCGCACCGGCAAGACCAGCCTGGTGCGGCGGGCGCTGCAGACGTCCTCCGCGCCTCGCACCGACCTGATCACCGTGTGGCTCGACGTCGGCACATACGATTCCGGGGCCGACCTGTTCCGGTCGATGGCCCGGCAGGTGATGGAGGAGTTCCGTGAGCGCGGCGAGTGTCGTGAGACGGGTCCGCCGAACGCACTGGATGCGATCAACGCCGCGGTCCAACAGGACGGGAACTGGGGCGATCTACGGGAAGCGATACGGGACTTCTTCAAGGCCCTGTTCAGGAACGGGTATTACGTCCTTGCTGTGCTGGACGAGTTCGACCGGGCCTCGACCACGTTCACAGGGCTGGCGGAGTTCCAGCTGCTGCGCAATCTGGCGAGCGATCCGGCGTTCTCCATGGGGCTGATCACCATTTCCCGGCGGGACATCGAGTCCATTGAAGTCGATGCCGCGGGGGGTTCGATCCTGGGCGGTGTGGTGGCGACTCGCCGCTATGTCGGTATGTTCACCGATGAGGAGGCGGATCTGATGCTGGCTCGCGCCGCAGGCGTTGGTATCGGACTGGCCTCCGTACGTGAGGAGATCATCGCCTGCACTGGGCTCCACCCTTTCCTGCTGGAACTGCTCTGCAACCGGATCGTAGACATCCACCAGGAAACGGGTGAGCTGGATGTGAAAGCGGCGTACGAGTACGAGGCCCCCACCTTTTACACACAGTTCGCCCAGCTGCGGCAGAACATCGAGGCGGACAGCGAAGGGCGCGCCACGGCACTACTGAGGAGGCTTGCCGTTGGCGCCGCCGCCGAGCCCGTGTCCTTGGAGCTCAGCCGACTGAAGCAGATGGGTGTGGTGCCGTCGTCAACGGGGTCAGCCGCTCTGTTTTCCCGGGAGTTCGCCCATTACATCCAGATGTCTGCGATGGACCGGTCGTGACATCGTGAAGGAGAGCCGTGCCCGAAGCGGCTCAGAGCTCCCGAAGGCTGCCCTGCCGCAGCCATCGCAGTACCTGCTGTGCCCCCTCGCTGCCGGGGACAGCCCGTTCCAGCTGGGCAGCGGACCGATAGTGCCCCTCGCGCCGAAGCTGGACCACCACATCCCGGACCGCGCTGATGTCCCCGGCCTCGGCAAGGCGTAGCCGCAACTCCTGCGCTGCCTGGTAGCGGCCGGTGCGCAGAAGTTCCTGAATGCGCTGGCGCACGTGCTCGTCGACCGGCACTGGCGGCCGTACTACATCCGGTACGGGTGGAGCCCCGACTTCTTGCGATTCCGCCGCTCGGGCGGGCTCCTGTGAGGTGTTCATCGCCAACACGAGGCCCGAGCCGAATCCCGAGGTGGCGAGCTGCGGACGAGGCCGGTTCTCGCTGCCGAGCCGACTGTCCAGGCTTTGGAAAAGGGTTGCGATGTCGAGTTCGCGGGGCCCCCCGCGAATTCCCTCGTACAGGATCTGCGTCAGGGCCCCGGTGAACGCGGTGCAGTCCTCGCCGGCAGGGGAGAGGGCCTTGGCGGTGGACGCACATGCGGTGAGCACAGCAGTGCCCTTGACCGCCGCGATGGCCGCGAGATCGTCCGCGCCCATGGTGGCGCCCTTCAGGGCCTTGCCGCTCCAGCAGCAGTCGAGGATCACCACCTTCTGCGGCACCGCCGTGGCGCGCAACAACTCGGCCCGTACGTTCTGGTAGCGCAGGGCGAGGTGGATGCCCGCCGGCTCGCGGCTGTTCGGCAGGGCCAGGTGCAGTTCGTCGTCGGTGAGGGGGTCGGTGAGCCCGTGGCCGGCGTAGTAAAAAAGCAGCGACGCCGTCGCTTCCCGGGCTGCCGTCTGCAGCGCGCTGATCACGGCATCGGCATCGTCGGGCTGGTGCAGGACCACGCAGTGCTCGGGAGACAGGCCCCAGATCCGCGGTTCGCCGAGGAGGGTTGCCAACCGTTGGAGATTGTTCTTCACTGCCGGCAACTGTCTGTTCTCAGGCATCGCCAAGTACCGGGACACACCAACGAGCACGGCGCGGGAGGCCGTGGGGTCGGGCAGCCGTGGAGGCGTCACGGGGCGGTGGGAGTCACCCCGGAGGACGCCTGTGAGGATCCGACCGCCTGGGTGAGCTGACGCACCGCCTCGCTACCGTCTCCCTCTACGACGACCACTACACCTGCCTGGCTGACGCTCACGCTGGGCGCCGTACCCGTGCTCTGCTGGGCTTGGAGGCGGTAGGTCGCGATCGAGACGACGAGACTGCTGAGAGCGATGACGTTGGGGATCACCAGATTGAGGACGTCGAAGCCGATCCCCATCTCGCCGCCGGCCGGGTCCATGGCCGCGGGTGTGGCCCCGGATGCATAAGCGGCCGCTTCTGGGTCCTCCAGCAGCCAGCGGTAGAGATTGGTTCCGGCACCGTTGTCGGTCTGAATCGTCAGTTCCATGTCGCCCCCGCGGGTCGTCAAGTGCCCAGGAGAATCCGGGTACTTCGCGTAGCTTAATGGTTCGTCACCCGCCGTGTGGGGCCTCTGGGAGCAGCCCGGAGTCCAGGTCCGTGCCTGCCTGAACAGGACGGCGAGGCCGAGGTGGCGTTTTCGCCGGGTGATCGCCTAGTCGCGCAGGACGCCTACCTATTCGGCCGGACGGTGGTGGCACGATGCCCTGAGCACGGTGAGGCACCCTCCTGCGACTCGACCCAAAAGCCCCCACGCCGGCCCTGACCCTCTACGCGGTCCTCCGCGAACTCCAGGCCCTCCTGGCCACCTGGACCGGCGCCTGCTCGATATGCGGTCAACCCGCACCACACCACAGGACCTAACAAGGCCCTAGCTAGGAGGTGTCGTATGTCCGCCTTCCCTCCACCCGCCGGAACCGGGAGTAGAGGATCACTTGGTCGTGGTCGGCGAGGGCGTTGATGATCTCTTCGAGATGCGCCGAGGGACAGCCGGGGCTGTCTGAGTCGGTGGTATTGCGCAGGCGGGCGGCGAGCGGGGGTGTGATGGGGGTGGGGCGCCGAGTTCGGCCAGCGGATGCCGATGGGTCGATGCCGACCAGCTGCACGCGGGCGGCGTACGAGG
>NZ_JAELVH010000076.1 GCF_019399235.1 Streptomyces poriferorum
GCCCCGCCTCCTCCCACGGACGCATCCCGTTCACCGCTGCGACGGTGACAGCGCACGACAACGGTTCGTACACCGTGGAGTGGAAGGCCCCCGGCCTCCGTCACGTCGCCGTCCGGGCCAACGGCCGTACCGTCGCCTCCGGTGGTTCCGCCGGCAGGGTCACCGTGCGCGGGCTGCCCGCCGCCGACCGTCAGTGGTTCGATCTGGTCCCCGAGCGCGGCGGCTCGCTGCACCTCGCCGACCGGCTGATCCGGCTCCAGGGCGCCGTCAACTTCCGCGATGCGGGCGGCTACCGCACCTCGGACGGCCACTGGGTGAAGATGGGCGAGATCTACCGCTCGGACGCCCTCGACAAGCTGACGCCCGCCGATCTGGCGAAGCTGCGGCGGCTCTCCGTCACCACGGTCTTCGACCTGCGCATGGAGTCGGAGCGCGCCGCCGCCCCGGACCGGGTCCCGGCCGGTGCGACCCATGTCGTCGCGGATGTGCTGGCGGGATCTCCGACGTTCACCGCGATGCCGGCCACCGCGGCCGAGGCCGAGGCCATGATGGTCGACGGCGAGAAGTTCATGGTCAGCGGAGCCACCGCCAAGAAGGCCTACCGCACCGTGTTCTCCGGCATAGGCGACGACAGCGCCCGCGGTGTCGTCTTCCACTGCACGGCGGGCAAGGACCGCACGGGCTGGGCGAACGCCGCCCTGCTGACGGCCCTCGGGGTCCCGCGCTCCACCGTGATGGCCGACTACCTGGCCTCCAACGACTACCGTGCCGAGGCGAACGCGGCGGCCCTCGCCTCGATGCCGGCCGCGCAGGCCGCGGTGTACAAGCCGCTGCTCGATGTCCGGCCCGCGTACCTGAACTCCGGGTTCCAGGAGATCTCCGAGACGTTCGGCTCGTTCGGCGCGTACGAGAAGCAGGCGCTCGGACTGGACGCCAAGGATGTCCGCGCACTGAAGCGGGACCTGCTGGTCGGCTGACGCCAAGCGCTCCTCGCACCACGCTGCCCCGTACCGGATCTCTCCCGGTGCGGGGCAGCGCCGTGCCCGCGTCGGACCGCGTGAAGAGACACGAAGAAATAAGACACACGGTGTCCGGTATCGCGTCCAGCATGGGGCCACCGGTTCCCGGCCTGCGTGGACCGGGACGGAACAGGCAACCACGAACCTCAAGGGGACGCATGCCCGACACCTCGGCACCGGCACCGGCACCGGCTCTCCACGGAAAGATCGCCCTGGTGGCGGGGGCCACCCGCGGGGCCGGGCGCGGCATCGCCGTCCAGCTCGGCGCGGCGGGCGCGACCGTCTACGTCACCGGCCGCACGACTCGGGAGCGGCGCTCCGAGTACGACAGGCCCGAGACGATCGAGGAGACCGCGGAACTGGTCAACGCCGCCGGCGGAACCGGCATCGCGGTGCCGACCGACCACCTGGTACCCGACGAGGTCCGCGTGCTGGCCGAGCGCATCGACGCCGAGCAGGGGCGGCTGGACGTGCTCGTCAACGACATCTGGGGCGGCGAGCGGCTGTTCGCGTTCGACAAGCCGGTGTGGGAGCACGACCTCGACGACGGGCTGCGGCTGCTCCGGCTGGGCGTGGAAACGCACGCGATCACCAGCCACTTCCTGCTGCCGCTGCTGGTCCGGCGGCCGGGCGGGCTCGTGGTCGAGATGACCGACGGGACAGCCGCCTACAACAGCGCGAACTATCGCAACTCCTACTTCTACGACCTGGTCAAGAACAGCGTGCTGCGCATGGCGTTCGTGCAGGCGCACGAGCTGAAGCCGCACGGCGGGACGGCCGTGGCGCTCACCCCGGGCTGGCTGCGTTCGGAGATGATGCTGGACGCCTTCGGTGTGGCCGAGGAGAACTGGCGCGACGCGCTGGCCACGGTGCCGCACTTCTGCATTTCGGAGAGCCCGTCGTACGTGGGGCGCGCCGTCGCCGCCCTGGCCGGGGACGCCGGCCTCGCACGCCGGAACGGCCGGTCGCTGTCCAGCGGGCAGCTCGCCCAGGAGTACGGCTTCACCGACCTGGACGGCTCCCGCCCGGACTGCTGGCGCTACCTGGTCGAGGTCGACGCCGCGGGGAAGCCGGCGGACGCGACGGGATACCGGTAACCGTTGGATCGAGTGGGCGCCAGGGGGGGGCGCCTACTCCTCGGCGAAGACGTCCTCGACTGACTGGGCGGCGGGTGCCCGCAGGAGCCAGCGGTTCAGGGTGTCGGGATCGCCGCAGGTGGTGATCCGCTCGCGCGCCTCGTCCGGTACGTCGACGCCCGACCGGGCGAGGAAGAGCAGGATGCCCTGCGCGATGCCCTCGGCACGGCCTTCCGAACGGCCTTCCGAACGGCCTTCGTCCCGGATCTCTTCGGAGATGGCGGACTTATAGAAAGAAAGGTCCACGGCCACCAGGTTCCTCCACTGTTGCGCGGCCGGGCGGCTGCCCAGGCCCTGTGCGGCTCCTTCTTGCCGGGAGCATATGCCGATCGGAGTGGCGCGGATGCGCTACCGAAGGAGGGTCACCCCTCCGAGTGGCGCGATGCGAAAGCGCGTAGCAACAGACCGCCTTCGGAGCCCGGCCACCGGACTCCGAAGGCGGTCCGTGCCCCGTTACTGCGGCAACACCGGCAGCAGCTCCGGCAGATGCCCGTCCGAGGCGGCCGCCGCCGTCACCCGCTCCTGCGGCACCTCCCCGTACAGCGTCGTACGCGGCTTCGCCGGGCGGCCGGCGGCGTCGGCCACGGCGATCAGGTCCTGGACGGACTTGTACGAGCCGTAACTCGAACCGGCCATACGGGAGATGGTCTCCTCCATCAGCGTGCCGCCCAGGTCGTTCGCGCCCGAGCGGAGCATCTCCGCCGCGCCTTCCGTGCCCAGCTTCACCCAGCTGGTCTGGATGTTGGTGATGTGCGGGTGCAGCAGCAGGCGGGCCATCGCGGTGACGGCCCGGTTGTCGCGGTCGGTGGGGCCGGGGCGGGCGATGCCGGCCAGGTAGACAGGGGCGTTGGTGTGGATGAAGGGCAGCGTCACGAACTCCGTGAAGCCGCCAGTCTCCTGCTGGAGGTTGGCGAGGGTGCGCAGGTGGCCCAGCCAGTGGCGGGGCTGGTCGACGTGGCCGTACATCATCGTGGAGGAGGAGCGCAGGCCCACCTCGTGGGCGGTCCTGATGACCTCCAGCCACTCCGCCGTCGGCAGCTTGCCCTTGGTGAGGATCCAGCGGACCTCGTCGTCCAGGATCTCCGCCGCCGTACCGGGGATGGAGCCGAGCCCGGCCTCCTTCGCGGCGAGCAGCCAGTCGCGGATCGACATGCCGGTGCGGGTCGCGCCGTTGACGACCTCCATCGGGGAGAAGGCGTGGACGTGCATGCCGGGCACGCGTTCCTTCACCGCCCGCGCGATGTCGAAGTACGCGGTGCCGGGCAGGTCGGGGTGGATGCCGCCCTGCATGCAGACCTCGACCGCGCCGACGTCCCAGGCCTGCGCGGCCCGGTCGGCGACCTGGTCCAGGGACAGGGTGTACGCGTCGGCGTCGGTGCGCCGCTGGGCGAAGGCGCAGAAGCGGCAGCCGGTGTAGCAGACGTTGGTGAAGTTGATGTTGCGCGTGACGATGTACGTGACGTCGTCGCCGACGACGTCACGGCGCAGGGTGTCCGCGATCCGGCAGAGTTCGTCCAGGGCCGGTCCGTCCGCGTGCAGCAGGGTGAGCGCCTGGGCGTCGGTCAGCTTCGTCGGGTCGTCGGCGGCCTGGCTGAGCGCGCCCTTCACATCGGTGTCGATGCGGGACGGGACCATACCGGGCACCGCGGCCTCACGCAGCGCCTCCCAGTCCCCGTACACCTCGTCGAAGTCGTCGCGGCGGTCGCCGGTGCGGCCCTCGGTGTCGATGGTGCGGTGCAGGTCGGTGCGGCCGGAGGCGTTGAAGCCCTCGTCGGGCTCCTGCCAGGGCAGACCGGCGGGGATCGCCCCCTCCTTCGCGAGTCCGGTCTCCGGGTCGGCGAGTGCGCGGACGTGCGGGAGCAGGCGGGGGTCGAGCCAGGGCTCGCCGCGCTGGATGAACTCCGGGTAGATGGTCAGGCGTTCGCGGAGCTCGAAGCCGACTTCGGCGGTCCTCGCGGCGAGTTCGTCGATGTGCGGCCAGGGGCGCTCGGGGTTCACATGGTCCGGGGTGAGCGGGGAGACGCCGCCCCAGTCGTCGATCCCGGCGCCGACGATCAGCGCGTACTCCGCGTCGACGAGGTTCGGCGGGGCCTGGATGCGGGCCGACGGGCCGAGGATGTGGCGGGCGACGGCGATGGCGGCGGCCAGCTCCTCCAGCTCCGCGTCCGGCATGGCGCGCATCGCCGTGTCGGGCTTGGCGCGGAAGTTCTGGACGATGACCTCCTGGATGCCGTGGTAGGCGCGGGCGGTCCTGCGCAGCTCGAAGAGGGAGTCGGCGCGCTCCTCGTACGACTCGCCGATGCCGATGAGGATGCCGGTGGTGAAGGGGACGTTGGAGCGCCCGGCGTCTTCGAGTACGCGCAGGCGGACTGCCGGTTCCTTGTCCGGGGAGCCGTGGTGCGGGCCGCCGGGCTCGGACCACAGGCGGGTCGCGGTCGTCTCCAGCATCATGCCCATGGACGGGGCGACGGGCTTGAGGCGCTGGAGGTCGGTCCAGGTCATCACGCCGGGGTTGAGGTGCGGGAGGAGACCGGTCTCCTCCAGGACGCGGATCGCCATGGCGCGTACGTACGCGAGGGTGTCGTCGTACCCCTCGGCCTCCAGCCACTCCCGGGCCTCGGGCCAGCGGTCCTCCGGCCGGTCGCCCAGCGTGAACAGCGCTTCCTTGCAGCCCATCGCCGCGCCCTCCCGGGCGATGGTGAGGACCTCGTCCGGGGAGAGGAACATGCCGTGGCCCTCGCGCCGGAGCTTGCCGGGGACGGTGACGAAGGTGCAGTAGTGGCACTTGTCGCGGCAGAGGCGGGTCAGCGGGATGAAGACCTTGCGGGAGTACGTGATGACACCGGGCCGGCCCGCCGCCTCCAGCCCCGCGTCCCGCACCCGGGCGGCGGAGGCGGCGAGATCCGTCAGATCGTCGCCGCGCGCCTGGAGCAGGACGGCGGCCTCGGCCACGTCGAGGGCGACACCGTCTCTGGCACGCTTGAGGGCACGTCGCATGGAGTTGGTGGTGGGGCGTCCGCGCTGAGGATCGGTCATGAACCGAGCATACGAGCGAGTAGCCGGCCGGTGACCGGCCGGATCTCCCGCAGGTCACCCACGCCCCTGGCGCCTCGGCCGCACAAGGGTCCTCGACCCGTAGGCTCGGCCCGGTGATGGAAACGATCGTCTTCGACATCGGCGAGACACTCGTCCGCGACGACCGCTACTGGGCGTCCTGGGCCAACTGGCTCGGCGTCCCGCCGCACACGCTGAGTGCGCTGGTCGGGGCCGCGGTCGTCCAGGGCCGGGACAGCGCGGACGCGCTGAGCATGCTGCGCCCCGACATGGACGTCGCCGAGGCCTCGCACGCACGCGCCGCCGCCGGGCGCGGCGAGCACCTGGACGAGTCGGACCTCTACCCGGACGTCCGCCCGGCGCTGGCCGAACTGCGTTCGCTGGGTGCACGGGTGGTGGTCGCGGGCAACGGGACGGTGCGGGCCGGGGAACTGCTGCGGGCGCTGGACCTGCCCGCGGACCTGGTGGTCACCTCGGACGAGTGGGGCGTCGCCAAGCCGGACCCGGAGTTCTTCGCCCGCGTCCTGGAGGTGTCCGGTGCGGACCCGCGGTCGACGCTGTACGTGGGCGACCATCCGGCGGGCGACCTGTTCCCGGCCAAGTCCTCCGGGCTGCGGGCGGCGCACATCCGGCGGGGCGCGTGCGGGTACTGGTGGGCGGACCACCCGGACGTGGTGGAGACCGCCGACTTCCGCATCAACACGCTGACGGAGCTCCCGGCCCTCCTGAACAAGGCACCGGACGCTCCGGAACCACCGCGCCCGCGGGCGTTGCGGGCGCTGTAGCCGGACCGTACGGGCCGAACCCGCTGCGGGCGGGGGGACCGGCCGCAGCGGAATCGCTCAGAGGTACGGCCGCTGCTCCGACTTCGCCTTCACGTACGCCTCCCGGGCGGCCCTCGTCTCCGGGGTGTCGGAGACCTCCGCGACCGGCACGTCCCACCAGGCCCCGGAGGACGGTGCGGGCACCATCGGGTCCGTCTCGATGTGGATCACCGTGCACCGGTCCGAGGCCCGGGCCTCTGCAAGTGCTTTGCGGAGTTCGGCGATCGTGGCGACCCGCAGGACGTCCGCGCCCAGGCTCGCCGCGTTGGCCGCCAGGTCGACGGGCAGCCGGTCGCCCTCCAGCGCCCCGCTGTCCGCGTCGCGATAGCGGTACCAGGTGCCGAAGCGCGGTGCGCCGACCGTCTCGGAGAGCGCCCCGATCGACGCGTACCCGTGGTTCTGGACCAGGACCACGATGAGCTTGACCCCTTCGGCGACGGCCGTCACCAGTTCCTGCGCCATCATCAGGTAGGAGCCGTCGCCCACCATGACGAAGACCTCGCGCTCCGGGGCGGCGAGCTTCACGCCGAGCCCGCCGGCGATCTCGTAACCCATGCAGGAGTACCCGTACTCGACGTGGTACTGCTTCGGGTCCGCCGACCGCCAGAGCTTGTGCAGGTCGCCCGGGAGCGATCCGGCCGCGCAGATCACCACACCGTCCTCGCCGGCCGCCTCGTTGACCGCGCCGACCACCTCGGACTGGGCCGGTTTCGGGGTGTGGCCCAGGTGGTGGGCGGCGTCCACGGCCGCGTCCCAGTCGCGGGCCAGGGCGACGGTCCGCGCGCGGTGTTCCTGGGGCACCTGCCAGCCCGCGAGCGCGGCGGTCAGCGCCTCCAGGGCGGTACGGGCGTCGGCGACCATCGCCAGTCCGGCGTGCTTGACCGCGTCCGGCCGGGCGACGTTGATGTTGAGGAAC
Source organism: Streptomyces poriferorum (assembly GCF_019399235.1). Lineage (GTDB taxonomy): Bacteria > Actinomycetota > Actinomycetes > Streptomycetales > Streptomycetaceae > Streptomyces > Streptomyces poriferorum. Next base: position 6,950 of record NZ_JAELVH010000076.1, read on the forward strand.
CGGACGCCGGGGTCGGCGAACTGGGTGTGCGAGGCGGTCGTGAAGTCGCTGTAGCGGGTGCCGATGCCGATCACCAGGTCGGCCTCGCGGGCCAGCGCGTCGGCCGCCGTCGTGCCGGTGTGTCCGACGGCGCCGGCCGCGCACGGGTGGCCGTGCCGCAGCGAGCCCTTGCCCGCCTGGGTCTCCGCGACCGGGATTCCGGTGGCGCGGGCGAAGGCGTCCAGGGCCTCGGTGGCGCCCGCGTAGACGACGCCGCCGCCGGCCACGACGAGCGGGCGGCGGGCGTCCCGGATCATCCGGACGGCGTCGGCCAGCACCTCGGTCTGCGGGGCCGGCCGGTCGATGCGCCAGACGCGGTGAGCCAGGAACTCCTCCGGCCAGTCGAAGGCCTCCGCCTGCACGTCCTGGGGCAGCGCGAGCGTCACCGCGCCGGTGTCCACCGGGTCGGTGAGCGTGCGTGCGGCGGCCAGGGCGGCGCCGATCAGCTGCTCGGGACGCGCGATCCGGTCGAAGTACCGGGAGACCGGCCGGAAGGCGTCGTTGACCGTCACATCGCCCGCCCACGGCATCTCCAGCTGCTGGAGCACCGGTTCGGCGACGCGGGTGGCGAAGGTGTCGCCGGGCAGGAGCAGCACGGGGAGCCGGTTGATGGTGGCTCCGGCGGCGGCGGTGATCATGTTGGTGGCCCCGGGGCCGACCGAGGAGGTGCAGGCGAACGTCGAGAGCCGGTCGGACATCCGGGCGTACGCGGCGGCGGTGTGCACCATCGCCTGCTCGTTGCGGGCCTGGTAGTACGTCAGGTCGCGGTTCTCCCACAGCGCCTGGCCCAGCCCGGCGACGTTGCCGTGCCCGAAGATGCCGAAGCAGCCGGCGAACAGGCGCCGGCTCTCCCCGTCCCGTTCGGTGTGCTGGGCGACCAGGAAGCGCACCAGCGCCTGGGCGACGGTCAGCCGGATCATGAGGTCCCTTCCGCGGAGGATGTGGCCGGCGTGGAGCTCCAGGTCTCACGGATCCAGGCGTGCGCCGGGTCGTCGGTGATGCGCCAGGCGCGTTCGTCGTGCGGGCCGGCCATCACGTTGAGGTAGTACATGGGGTAGCCGGGCAGGGCGGCCGAGGGGCCGTGCCAGCCGTCCGGGACCAGCACGACGTCACCGGTGCGGACTTCGGCCGTCTCGCCGGCGGGGCCGGGCGGGCTGCCGCCGAGCCGGTGGTGGCCGAAGCCGCCGCGGCCGATCTCGAAGTAGTAGACCTCTTCCAGCTCCGACTCGGTCGCGGTGTGCTCGTCGTGCTTGTGCGGCGGATAGCTGGACCAGTTCCCGTCCGGGGTGAGGACCTCCACCACGATCAGCCGGTCGCAGGCGAAGCCGCCGGCGGCGGCCAGGTTGTGGATCCGACGCAGACAGGAGCCCGCGCCGCGCGTCTCGACCGGAACCTCCTCGGCGGCGCCGCGGCGGAACGGCAGGTCCCGCCGGGCCGTACCGCTCGCCAGCGCGAAGCGGCCGCCGCCGGGGCTGCTGAGGACGGCGTCGCTGCGCCGGGGGACGTACGCGAAGTCGCTCACGCCCTCGAAGACGGCGGGGCGCCCGGCCAGTTCGAACTCCTCGGCACCGCAGCGTACGGAGCAGGAGCCGGAAAGCGGCAGCACGATCACCTCGCGTTCCTGCGTGCCGAACGACTGCGAGCCGCCGGGGGCGAGCTCCAGTACTCGGAGTCCGGTGTGCCGCATGCCGGTGTCCACGGTCCAGGGGCCGTGTGCGGTGCTGCCCGCGGGCTGATGGCCGTCCATGGCGTCTCCTCTCACAGCAGGCCGACGGCGGTGTCCACCGCTGCGGCCACGTCGTCGTCGGGCGGGTAGAGCAGCGACCGGCCGACGACCAGGCCGCGCACGGTGGGGAGCCGGAGCGCCTTCTCCCAGGAGGCGTACGTCTCGTCGGGGGTGCCCGGAGGGTCCCCGCCGAGCAGCAGCGAGGGAAGCGTCGACGCCTCCATCACCGCCTCCATGTGGTCGACGACCGGAACCTTCAGCCAGGTGTAGGCGGAGGTGCGGCCGAGGCCCTGGGCGATGGACAGCGCGCGCATCATGGCTTCGGGACGAAGGTCGTTGACGGCTCGCCCGTCCGGCCCGCGCCTGACCCAGAACGGTTCGACCAGGGCCGTCAGCCGGTGGTCCGCGAGTGCGGAGACGGCGTCCGCGCAGCCCGCCAGGGTGGAGGCGGTGGCGGCGTCGGTCGGATCGATGCGCAGGAGCATCTTCCCGGCGTTGAAGCCCATCTCCTCGATCGCGGCCGCGTCGTAGGCGGTGAACCGGTCGTCCATCTCGAAGACGGTCTCGGGTACGCCGCCGCGGTTCATCGAGCCGATGACGACCTTGTCCTCAAGGGCGCCGAGCAGCAGCAGGTCCTCGAGTACGTCGGGGGTGCCGAGCACGCCGTCCACACGCGGGCGTTCCAGCGCGGTCAGCAGGCGGTCGAGGAGTTCCGAGCGGTTCGCCATGGCGTCGCTCCGGCCCCGGACGGCGAGGGCGCCGCGGGCCGGATGGTCCGCGGCCACCAGCATCAGCCGGCCGGAGGGCTGAATCATCGGGCGCCGGCTGCGGCGCCGGGCCGCCTCCAGGATCGCCTCGGGCCGCCGGGCCCGGGTCTCCATCAGGTTCCGCAGCGCTCCGTCACGCATGCGGTGCCGCTTCGGGGGTGTGGGCGTGTTCCATCATGTCCTCCACCTGTGGGGTAGTCGGCATGTCGGGGGCGCAGAAGAGCCGCCCCGCGACGAAGGCGCCTGCGGCGTTGGCGAAGCGGAGGGTCCGCTCGAGTGGCCAGCCCGCGAGCAGGCCGTGGCACAGGGCGCCGCCGAAGGCGTCGCCCGCTCCGAGGCCGTTGACGACGCGGACGGGGTGGGGGGCGACCACGACGCGCTCGGTGGCGGTGCGTGCCAGCACCCCCGCGGGCCCTTGCTTGACCACGGCCAGTTCGATGCCGGTGGCGAGCAGGGCGTCGGCTGCGGCGTCCGGATCGCGTTCGCCGACGGCCGCCTCGCACTCGTCGAGGTTGCCTACGGCCACGGTGGCCCCCGCGAGGGCGGCCCGCAGTGCGGGTCCGGCGGCTTGCGGGGAGGGCCAGAGCCCGGGCCGGTAGTCCAGGTCGAGCACGGTGATGCCCGACCGGTCACGGGCGGTCAGTGCGGCGAGGTGGGCGGCCGCGCTGGGTTCGGCGGAAAGACCGGTGCCGGTGACCCAGAGCAGTCCGGCCGCGCGGACCTCGTCCAGGTCCAGTTCCTCGGTGCGGATCCGGAGGTCCGGGGTGCCGGGCGGGCGGTAGAACCAGATGGGGAAGTCGTCGGGCGGGAAGACCTCGCAGAAGGTGACCGGTGTCGGGGGGCCCGCGACGGGATGGACCCTGGCCGCGTCGACTCCGTAACGGCCCAGCTCGGCCATGAGGTAGTCGCCGAAGGGATCCTGTCCGGTGCGGCTGATCAGGGCGGTGCGGCGGCCGTGCCGGGCGGCGGCGACGGAGACGTTCGCCGCGCTGCCGCCCAGGTGCTTGCCGAAGGTCTCGACGTCGGCCAGGCCCACGCCCTGCTGGAGCGGGTAGAGGTCCACGCCGAGCCGCCCCATGACCAGTACCTCAGGAACACCGGCCCGGGCTGTCACGACGTCACCTTGCGCAGATGGGCGAGCGAGGCCACCACGTCGGCCAGGGGGCCTTCGCCGGGCGCGGGTTCGGAGTCCAGGACGGTGTCCTGTTCGAGGACGTACCACCCGGTGTAGCCGGCCGCGTCCAGGGCCGTCGTGATCGCGGAGATGTCCACGTCGCCCTGGCCGAGCGGCTGGTAGAGGCCCGTCCGGACGGCTTCCGTGTACGTGACGTCCCCGGCCCGGACGCGGGCGGCGAGCGACGCGTCGACGTCCTTGAGATGCACGTGGGCGATGCGGTCGGCGGCCCGGCGGGCCAGGTCCACGGGGTCGTTGCCGCCGGCCAGCAGGTGGCCGGTGTCCAGGCACAGCGGGACGGCGCTGCCGTTGAGGACGCGCTCGACCTCGTCCGGGCCCTCGACCATCGTGCCGATGTGCGGGTGCAGCGTGGCGGTGACGCCTTCGGCACGGGCGTGGGCGGCGATCCGGTCGAGGTTGGCCAGCAGGGCGTCCCACTCCCGTGCGGAGAGTTCGGGCCGGGCGTCGTAGCCGTCGGTCCCGGTGGCGGCGGCCAGGACCAGGGTCCGGGCGGACCCGAATCCGGCCAGGGCGTGCCGGACCTCGGGCAGCGGGTCGCGGCCGGGGTCGTGGAGGACGACGGGCACGAATCCGCCGACGGCGGCCAGCCCGTGCCCGGCGAGCAGTTCCGCGCGGGCGTCCGGGTCCTGCGGCAGGAAGCCGTCGGGCCCGAACTCGGTCGCGGCGAGCCCGGCGGCGGCCATCTCCGCCAGCACCCGCCCGGGTGCCATCTGGTGTCCCCAGCCGGGGACTTCGCACACGCCCCAGGAGATGGGTGCTCCGGCTACGCGGATCATCGGCCCGCCTCCTCTACTCGTACGGGACGGCCGGTGCGGCACGAAAGGTCGGCGGCCTCGGCGATCAGCAGGGCCGCGAGCGCGTCGTCGCCGGTGCAGGGGCTGGGGCGGGTGCCCGCGGCGACTTCGGTGAAGGCGGTCAGCTCGGCGACGTACGCGTCGCGGAAGCGGCTGAGGAACCCGTCGTGCGAGACGGCCCCGGGCTGTGGACCGCCGGCGGTGAAGCGGAGCGGGGCGTGCGGGTCCAGGCCGGTGGCCAGGGTGCCGGTGGAGCCGGCCACTTCCATCCGTACGTCGTAACCGGCGCCGTTGTAGCGGGTCGCGGTGCACGTCACGAGGGTGCCGTCGTCGAGCGTGAGAACGGTGACGGCGGTGTCCACGTCACCGGCGGCGGTGAAGCAGGAGTCGCCGCGGTTGGAGCCGGTGGCGCTGACCTCGACGACCTCGCGCCCGGTGACCCAGCGCACGATGTCGAAGTCGTGCACGGCGCAGTCCCGGAAGATGCCGCCCGAGGCGGGCAGGTAGCCGGCCGGTGGCGGCGCCGGGTCGGCGGTGCAGGCCCGGATCGTGTGGAGCCAGCCCAGTTCACCGGCGGCCACGGCGTCGCGCAGCGCGGTGTAGCCGGCGTCGAAGCGGCGCTGGAAGCCGACCTGGAGCGGGACGTGGGTGCCGTCGAGCTCGGCCAGCAGGGCGCGGGTCCCGTCGAGGGTGCCGGCGATCGGCTTCTCGCAGAAGACGGGCACTCCGGCCGCTGCCGCGGCCCGTACGAGGTCCGCGTGGGCGGCGGTGGCGGCGGCGATGACGATTCCGTCCAGGCCGGAGCCCAGGAGGCCGTCGAGGTCGGGGGCGTGCTCGGCACCGAGTTTGACGGCCAGTTCGTGGGCCTGGCGTTCGACGGCGTCGTGGAGGACGACCCGCTTCACGGCGGGCAGTCCGATCAGGGTCTCGGCGTGGAACGCGCCGATCCGGCCGGTACCGATGAGTCCGATGCGCATGCGCGAATGCCTCCGGTTCGAGGAGGAGTGGATGCTGTCCCTGATCCGTATCCCCGATTTGTAGCCGTGGCACTCACAATGCGTCAAGCATTTGTTCTGACATATGCACGTTCAGAACTTCTGCCGAACGGTGCGTCATACTGAGCGCCTGGTACCACGTATCGAGGAGTTCCCATGGAATCGATCACCAGGCTGATAAGCATCGACCGCAGCAGTCCGGTTCCGTTGTACTTCCAGGTCGCGCAGCAGCTCCAGCAGCTCATCGAGTCCGGCACGCTGGCGCCGGGAACCCGCCTGGAGAACGAGATCGCCCTGGCGGACAAGCTCGGCCTCTCCCGCCCGACGATGCGTCAGGCCATGCAGCATCTCGTCGACAAGGGACTCCTCGCGCGCAAGCGCGGCGTGGGCACGCAGGTCGTCAACAACCGCGTACGCAGGCAGGTCGAGCTGACCAGCCTCTTCGAGGACCTCAAGCGCGACGACCGCCGCCCCCGCACCGAGGTGCTGTCCATGCAGACCGTGCCCGCCGCGGGCCCCGTGGCGGCCGCGCTCGAACTCGAACCCGGCACCCCCACGGTGGCACTGCGCAGGCTGCGTTACGCGAACGACGAACCCATAGCCGTGATGCAGAACCACCTGCCGGCCGGCCTGGTGACGCTGGCCGAGGACGACCTCACCACGCACGGCCTCTACGAACTGCTGCGACGGGCCGGCATCTCCCTGCGCACCGCCCGTCAGAACATCGGGGCGCGCAGGGCCACGGCGGCGGAGGCCCGGCTGCTGGGCGAGGGCCGCAGCGGCACGCTGCTCACCATGGAGCGCACGGTCCTGGGCGACGCGGGCCGCCCGGTTGAGTTCGGGTCGCACCTCTACCGGGCGTCGCGGTACTCCTTCGAGATGACGCTGACCGCGCACTGAACACCCCGCCGGACTGCGGGAACCGGCGCGTGCGTCACTCCCGCGCCACCGCCTCGACCCGCCGGGCCAGGGCCTCGTTCATCGCACGGAACTGCGGGAGCGTGTCGGCCCTGAGCATCCCCTCCGCGAAAGGCACGGCGACCCCGGTGAAGGACTCGCTCTGCGTGAGGCGGACCCGGCCGCCCCCGACCTCCTCGATCACGAACCGGTGCTCCCCGTCCGCGATCCAGCCGGGCCCCATCTTCCCGATCCACCGCAGCTCCCGGCCCGGATCCACGGTCAGGAGTTCCGGGCTGAAGACGGTGTCCCCGGTCCTGTCGTGCATCACGTTGCGCAGGGTCGCGCCCTCTTCGAGGCGACCACCCTCCGACGTCACCTGCGTCGAGGTGATGAACGGGTTCCACTGCGGATAGGCGGACAGGTCGGTCAGCACCTGCCAGACCTCGTCGGACGACGCCTCGATCTCGATGGAGGCGGTCAGCCGGACGGGGTGGGTATTGCTCCACGCCGTGTACCCGCCGAGCAGGGCGACGAGCGCCGCACCGGCCCCGAGGAGTACGCGGCGCCTGCGACGCCGGGCGGGAACGGGGGCGGGGGGTGTGCCGGTCGGCGTGGACGGTAAGGCGGCGGTCATCGTCGTACTTCCTCTCGTCAGGGTTTACGCGGTCCGGGTCCGGCCCGCCTCAGGCGGCGGCGCCCCGCAGCACACTGGTCACGAGCCGGTCGACGTACGCGGTGCCGATGGGGCGGCCGGTGATGAGCAGCCGGTAGTACAGAGCACCGGCCAACTGGTCGAAGAGCACCTCGGGCTCGACGTCCTCGCACAACTCCCCCGCGTCCCGGGCCTCTTCGATGAGCCGGAGCACGAGGGCGTTGCGCCGGACGAACATGGCCTGCACGGCGGAGCCGATGTCCGCGTGGCGCGCGGCGGCGGCGGCGACCTCGGCGACGAGCCCGGCGGACGCGTCGCCGGACGCCGCGGGTCGCCCGGCGAGCCGCATCCGGTCGAGGCCGTCGACGATCGCGTTGAGGTAGCGCGTGAGATCGGCGCGCACGTCGCCCCGGTACTCGACGGGGACCTCGTCCTGCATCCGCGCCACGACGGCGACGACGAGGTGGTCCTTGGTGGGCCAGCGCCGGTAGAGCGTGGTCTTGGCGACCCCGGCCTTCACCGCCACTTCGTCGACCGAGAAGGCGTCGTAGCCGCGTTCGAGCAGCAACTCCAGGGCCGCGCCGTTGATGCGGGCGTCCGCCGCCTCGCTGCGCGGGCGGCCGCGCCGGACTGCCGGTTCCATGAACCCACCCCTTATCGCTACGACCGTTTCGTAAAACGAAAGTAGCGCCACCCAAGGCATTACGCAACAGCCGTAGCGGAAAGACGCACCCGGAAGGACACAGAACAGAACAGTCGGCCCGGTTCCTCGACGACGACCCTGACGGCTTGCGGCTCCTGACGGACGCGGTCCACCTGCTCGCAGGGAACCCGTTCCCCGAAGGCTCCACACCGTATGGCTCCCCCACACCGCGACGGGTCCACGCCGGCCGCTACCGCGTGATGTACGAGACTCGGGACGCCCAGGTCACCGTGATCGTGATTGATTCACGTGGGCCGCGTCGGTTGACCGTCACCGCACGGTCACGCAAGGGCCGTCAGCCGAGGAAGAGCGGCAGCCGCGTTGCCAGGCTGCCGAGTCGGGCCGTCTCCGCCTCTGTCGGAGCACGCCGCCCGGTGCCGATGAGCAGGGCGTCCCGGTCGGACAGCGAGGCGGGGAACGCCGCCCCGGCGATCGACTCCAGGAGCGCACGCGAGCGGGCGAGGCCCTCCGGCGGCGGGTCCGCCGCGTCCGGGAGGTGGGCGATGAGGTCGAGGTGGTGCAGCGTCCATTCCAGGACGTACGTGGTGAGGTACTCGTCGACCGTGAACACCTCGTCGCGGGTGCCGACCCGGCCCGTGGGATCCGCGAGGACCGCCGCCCGGCCCGCGGCCGACCCCACGTCGTCGAGGTGGAACCTGAGCAGCCACGGCTCCTCGTACGCCGCCGCCAGACGCACGGTCAGCGCGTCGAGCGGGTCGTCGCCGGTCGGCGGCGTGGTGGAGACCTCCCAGTAGGTGACCGCGTCGCGCGTCGGCTCCGAAGCGACGGGCGTGGCGAGCGTGATCAGGACGTCCTGGGCGTCGATGACCAGATGGCACACCAGGTCCCGTACGAGCCAGCCGATACAGCCGGACGGGCGGACGAAGTCCTCGTCCGGAAGCCCGGCGACCGCGGCACGGAGCGCTGCCCATGTGTGGGAGAAGAGGTCCATCGCCGCAAGCTAGCAGCGCCCGGCTCCGACGCTCCTTCCCTCCGCCGGGATTCCGTGTATCGCGGGCGTATCGAAAACCGCATACGCCCCCGCAACCGCACCCCGTCTCCAATGGGGTCCATGAACCACAACGCCACCCTGCCCGCGCCGCCCCGTCGCGTGCGCGGGTTCGTGCTCACCGGCCTCGCGGTCGTCGCCCTGGCGGTCGCCGTGTTCCCCATGCGGCGGATGCTCACGATGGCCGCGCCGCGCTGCATGGCGGGGCGGTGGCACGGCTGTTACGACACGTTCAACGGCCTCGTGCTCATGACGCTGGTCGCGCTGCCGGTGTCCCTGCTCGTGGTGTGGGTGCTGGCACGGAGCCGGCGCGGCGCCGACGGGACCTCGCCGTGGCGGATGTCGCTGGCCGAGGTGGGCATGGTCCACGGGACGATGCCGTTCCTGTGGATGACCATGATGCCGGGGGCCGAGCCCGGCACAGAAGCCGGCGCGGTGAGCCTGGTGCCGCTGCGCGACCTGGTCACGATGGGGCCGCTCGGGATCGCCGGCAACCTGCTGGTCTTCGCGTCGCTGGGCTTCTTCGCCCCGATGCGGTTCGCGGCGCTGGCGTCCGTGCCGCGGATCCTGGCGCTCGGGGCGGGCTGCTCGGCGCTCGTCGAGATCGCGCAGTACGTCTTCCGGCTGGACCGGGTGTCCTCCGTGGACGACGTCCTGGTCAACACCACCGGCGCGGTACTGGCCGGGCTGGCGTCCCGCCACTGGTGGCGTACGGCGGCGCAGGCGCCCACGGACCGTCCTCGGCCCGCAATGGCCGGCCGGCCCTAGGCTTCGCACATGCGCGTACTGATCGTGGAGGACGAGCCCTACCTGGCCGAGGCCGTCCGTGACGGTCTTCGGCTGGAGGCGATCGCCGCCGACATCGCGGGCGACGGCGACTCCGCCCTGGAACTGCTCAGCGTCAACTCCTACGACCTCGCGGTCCTCGACCGCGACATCCCCGGCCCCTCCGGTGACGAGGTCGCCCGACGCATCGTCGCCTCCGGCAGCGGCATCCCGATCCTCATGCTGACCGCGGCCGACCGGATCGACGACAAGGCGTCCGGGTTCGGGCTCGGCGCCGACGACTACCTCACCAAGCCGTTCGAGCTGCGGGAGCTGGTCCTGCGGCTGAGGGCGCTCGACCGCAGGCGCGCGTACGCCAGACCCCCGGTCCGCGAGATCGCCGGCCTGCGGCTGGACCCGTTCCGCCGCGAGGTCTTCCGCGACGGCCGGTACGTCGCACTGACCCGTAAGCAGTTCGCCGTGCTGGAGGTCCTCGTCGCCGCCGAGGGCGGCATCGTCAGCGCGGAGGAACTGCTGGAACGGGCCTGGGACGAGAACGCGGACCCGTTCACCAACGCCGTACGCATCACCGTCTCCGCCCTGCGCAAACGGCTCGGCGAACCGTGGCTCATCGCGACGGTGCCCGGCGTCGGCTACCGGATCGGCACCGGCACGGGCACCACCACGGACACCGGCACCGCCGCCCCCGCCTCCGGCAGCCCCCATGCGTAGACGCCCGGGGCCCAGCGTCCGGCTGAAACTCACCCTCAGCTACGCCGCGTTCCTCGCAGTCGCCGGCGGCCTCCTGCTGGCCGTGGTGTGGGTCTACCTGCTGCGCTACGTACCCGACAATTCGCAGGGTCTTCTCGGGATCTCACCCAACCGCTACCTCCTCATCCGCACGTTCGCGCCGCCCGCGGCCATCGCGATGGCGGCGCTGCTCGTGTTCGGCCTCGTAGGGGGATGGTTCCTGGCAGGCCGGATGCTCGCGCCGCTCACGCAGATCACGGAGGCGGCACGGCGCGCCGGGTCCGGGTCGCTGTCCCACCGGATCCGCATGGAGGGCCGCCAGGACGAGTTCCGGGAGCTCTCCGACACGTTCGACACGATGCTCGGACAACTCGAGTCCCACGTCGCCGAGCAACAACGGTTCGCCGCGAACGCCTCCCACGAACTGCGCACCCCGCTGGCGATCTCGCGCACCCTCCTCGACGTCGCCCGCAAGGACCCCACGCGGGACCGGGACGAACTCATCGACCGCCTGCACGAGGTCAACACACGGGCGATCGACCTCACCGAGGCGCTCCTGCTCCTCAGCCGCGGCGAGCGCTCCACCTTCACGAGGGAGAGCGTCGACCTCTCCCTCCTCACCGAGGAAGCTGCCGAAACGCTGCTCCCCCTCGCCGAAGGCCGCCGGATCACCCTCGCCGTCACCGGCACGGCGGCCCGGACCAGCGGCTCCGCGGAGCTTTTGCTGCGGATGGTGACGAACCTCGTCCAGAACGCCGTCGTCCACAACCTGCCCACGGTCGGCACCGTGACGGTCCACACCGAGGCGCGCGGCGACACGAGCGTGCTGCGGGTCGAGAACACGGGCCGCAGGCTTCCCCCGGAACTCGTAGCGACCCTGACCGAACCCTTCCAGCGCGGTACGGAACGCGTACGCACGGACGAACACGCGGGCGCCGGGCTCGGCCTGGCCATCGTGCACAGCATCGTCCGCGCCCACGCCGGAACCCTCGACCTCGTCGCCCGCCCCGCGGGCGGTCTCCTCGTCACGGTCCGGCTTCCCGGCACCGGGCCTCGGGCAGCCGGCTGATCGGGGCGGAGGGGAGGGGCGAGCGGAGACGTCAGTCCTGTTCTCCGGTGGGCGAGGTGGGCGAGGCCGGCGGCAGGGTCGGGTGGTCGGGGATCGGATAGACACCGACGGCGAACCCGTGGACGGTGTCACCGGTACGCGGCAGTTTGTCGAACTCGTGGATCACCTGCTCGATGCGCTCCCAGAACGCTGCCGCCTGCTCGTCGGAGATCCGGGCCCGCCGGAGGAACCCACGCAGCTGCCCGCGCTCGTAGGCCGGGGCCGACTCCCTCGCCGCCACCTCGAAGTCGTTGAAGTCGGGCGGCAGTTGTCCGTCGGTGGACTGCCTGCCGAGGCCGACGAAGAACATCCGCGCGGTACGGCCGTAGTAGCGCTCCTCGATCGCCCGGACCCTGCGGGTCCGCACCACGCGCAGAAGACCGGCCTTGGTCAGGACCCCGACATGATGCGCGACGGTGCTCTTCGGCCGCTTGACCGCGGCGGCGAGCTCGGTGACCGTCGCGGCACGCTCGTGCAGCAGACCCAGGAGGGTGGTGCGCAGGGGGTCGCCGATGGCCCGCACCTGCTCGGCGGTGGTGAGCTCGATCGTCTCGTCGAGTTCGTAGTCCGGAGTATTGCTCGACATAATTCGAATAGACTAGCATCGCCGATTGTTCCAAAACTTTGGATCGTTCAGCGAGATGAAGGCGGGCAGACGATGGCCGAGGTTGTGCTGTTCCATCACGCGCAGGGGCTGACCCCCGGGGTGGAGGCCTTCGCGGCCGAACTCCGCCGGGCAGGCCACACCGTTCACGTGCCGGACCTCTATGAGGGGCACACCTTCGAGACCCTGGAGGAAGGCATCGGCTACGCGAGCCGGACGGGGTTCGGCACCGTCATGGAGCGCGGGATCACCGCTGCCCAGTCGCTCGCCGACGACGTCGTCTATGTGGGCTTCTCCCTCGGCGTCATGCCGGCCCAGCGCCTGGCCCAGACCCGTCCCGGCGCCAAGGGCGCCCTGCTCGTCGACGCCTGCATGCCCGTGTCCGAGTTCGCCGAAGCCTGGCCGGCCGGCGTCCCGGTGCAGGTGCACGGGATGGACGGTGACCCGTTCTTCGCCGACGAGGGCGACCTCGACGCCGCCAGGGAGCTGACCGCCGCCACCGACGGGGCCGAGCTGTTCCTCTACTCCGGCAAGCAGCACCTGTTCGTGGACTCCTCGCTGCCGTCCTACGACCGGGCCGCGGCGGAGCTGCTGACCGGGCGGGCCGTCGCGTTCCTGAACGGCCTGCGCTAGGGCCTCCGACTCGGCCGGGCCTGCCGCGAAGCGGCATCGTCTGTGTCAGACCTGCCTGGGATGCTCCGAGGATGGAGATGACCGTGCAACTGACGATTGACTGCTCCGATCCGCAGAGGATGGTGGCCTTCTGGGCCGAGGCCCTGGGCTACGTCCCTGAGCCTCCGCCGGCCGGGAACGCCACGTGGCGTGCGTACTGGGAGGCGATGGGGGTGCCCGAGGAGGAGTTGCCGGCCGGTGCCGGGGACATCCCGGAGTCGATCATCGACCCTGCGGGGCAGGGCCCGAGGGTCTGGTTCCAGCGGGTTCCGGAGCCGAAGACCACCAAGAACCGGTGGCACTTCGACCTGAAGGTCGGCGGGGGCCGCGACGTCCCGGTGGAGGTCCGCGCCCAGCGGGTCAGGGCCACGGCGGAGCGGCTGGTCGCAGTCGGCGCCACCCTGCTTCAGATCAGGGAGGAGCCGGACATGGAGTTCTTCGCCGCCGCCATGCAGGACCCCGAGGGCAACGAATTCGACGTCGTCTGAAGGCTGTTGAGCCCGCGCGGGTCACGGCCCGGCCAGGCAGAATGATCAGACACCGTCACGCAGGCCGGGCGTGATCGCTTGCCGCCGTTGGAGGTCTCGCAGAGGTGATCACGTTCCTGATCTCCTTCGTCGTCGACCAGTTCCTGACCCCGGGGCTGCCCGGGCGGCGGCGCCGGGAACGATCCCAGGAGCGCGCCTTCGCGAACGGCGGTGAGGTGACCTTCCAGGCGTACGTCCTGGGCGACCGTCCGTACTGTCGGCCGGTACCCGTCTTCCTCTCCGCCTCCCGGACCGCGCTGCACGTGTCGCCCACCGAGGTGAAGGAGCTCCGGCGCAGCGTCCTGCCCGCCGAGCGGATCGCAGTGCAGCGGATACGCGGGAGCGGACGGATCCGCGCACCATCCCCTCGTACTGGCAGCTCGCCCAATGCCGCGACGGACAGGCCGACATCCTGATCGCCTGCGATCCCACGCACATGCGGTACGTGGACGAGGCGCTCGGCGCTACCTGAAGTACTCCAGGATCAGCGGCAGGTCCTCCAGCCACTCCCGCAGGCGGGCCCGCCTCCGGGCGGCGATCACGCACGGGTAGGCGGCACCGTTGCGCAGGCGGACGGTCACCCCCAGGTGCTTAGGGCTCGTCGCCGCGTACTCGACCGTGCTGATGTCGGCCCAGGTGAACCGCACTTCACCGAGCGGCGATCCCAGCTCGACCCCTGCCGCGTCGACCAGAAGGAAGCTGTCCGCGCTGACCGCCATGAAGTCCACGTCGGCCCGGGTGGAGGGCTCCACGTAGTTCGGCGGCCCGAAACCGGTCGGAGCCTGGTGGAACGGGACGGCTGCGTCGGCGGCGGCCGGTGCGTACGAGGGCGGAGGCGGTACCGCCACTGTCGGGGAGTATGTCGCTCCACCCGGCGCGAACAGGTCCAACAGCGCTTCCGGCGTCGGACGTTCGCCGGGCTCCTTGGCCAGGCACGACGCCACGACGGGCCGCAGTCCGTCCGGCACCACGCCCAGATCCGGCGCCTCGTGCACCGACCGGTACATCAGCCCCATCGGCGTACCCGCCCCGAACGCGGCTCCACCGGCCGCCGCGACGAGCACGGCCCCGAGCGCGAACACATCGGCCGCGCCGCCGACTTCGAGTCCCTGAGCCTGCTCGGGCGCCAGGAACCCGGGCGTCCCGAAGGCGACCCCGGTGGCGGTCAGGCGGGTGGACTCCAGCGCCCGCGCGATGCCGAAGTCCAGAACCCTCGGCCCGTCCGAGGCCATGATGATGTTGCCGGGCTTCAGATCGCGGTGCACCAGCCCGCAGCCGTGGATCGCCGCGAGCGCCTCGGCGAGCGCCGCGCCCAGCTGCCGCACCGCCGCCTCGCCCATCGGCCCCTCGGCCTCGATCAGCGCGCCGAGTGTGGGCCCGGGGATGTACGCCGTGGCCAGCCAGGGCGCCGCCGCCGCCGGATCCGCGTCCACCACGGGCGCCGTGTGGAAGCCTCCCACGCTGCGCGCGGCCTCGACCTCGGCGCGGAACCGCTCCCGGAAGTGCGGGTCGGTCGCCAGCTCGGAGCGCGCCACCTTCACGGCCACCGCACGCCCGCCGCGTGAACGCGCCAGATAGACGACGCCCATCCCTCCGGCGCCCAACTGCCGCTCCACGGCGTACCCGCCGACACTCTCCGGCAGGCCCACACCGTCCGCCCCGTACCCCATGTGCCGCACGCCCCCCTGTGTTCCAGCGGCTCAGTATGACGCAGGCGCGAGTGGGCGGATCAGCCGGTCGCGGCGTCGTCCACCTTGAAGTCCATGCTGACCTTGCCGTTGACGACCGACTTCGCGGTCACCGTCACGCCGTACTGCTTGCCCTCCGACGCCAACTGGCAGCGGATGGTGGCACCCACCTCGGCCGGAAGGTCCTCGGCGCAGGAGAAGGCGTCGGGCGCCTTGCCGACCTGGGCCGTCAGCGCGGCCTTGCCCTGCCGGGCGACCTCGGCCCTGTTCACGGACTGACCCCCGGTGTCGGTGCCGGTGCTCGCCGCGTCGGTGGGCTCATCCGCGGAGCTGCCCGCGCCCGCAGCCTCGTCGACCTTGAAGTCCATCTTGACCTTGTCGCCGTCGACCGACTTGGCGGTGACCGTCATGCCCTGCTTCGTGCCGCCATCGGTGAGCTCACACCGTATGGTCGCACCCACCTCGGCCTTGAGGTCGTCCTCGCAGGTGACGTCGTCGGGCTCCCGGCCGACCTGCTTGCCCAGGGCCGCCGAGGCCTGCTTGGCGACCTCGTCCTTGCTCACTTCCTTCGAGCCCACACTCGCCGAACACCCCGCCGCGAAAGCCACCGCCAGCAGCGCCCCCGCTGCTCGCACGGCGATACGGCTTCCGGTGGACTGCTGCATGGGGGTCTCCTAGGTCATGAACTATTCATGCCAAGCTACGCGACGCGCAAAATCACCGCCCCGGTTCCTGGTTCCGGCCGATCTCCGCCCACACCGTCTTCCCGACCACCCGCTCGGCCACGCCCCACTTCGCCGCCAGCGCCTCGACCAGACGGAGGCCGTGCCCCGCTTCCGCACCGGCCTGCTCCTCGCACATCTCCGGCCGCCGTTCACCCCGCGCGTCCGACACCTCGATCCGGACCCCGCCCGCGCCGAGAGCCTGCAACCGCAGCTCGAAGTCCCGCCCCGGTACGTACCCGTGCACCACCGCGTTCGCCACCAGCTCGGCCACGATCACCGCCACGTCGTCGGACAGCTCACTCCCGTACGGAACTCCCCACTCGTCCAGCTGGTGCACGGCGAGCCGGCGTGCCAGCCGTGCGCCACGGCGGGTGGCGGTGAAGCGTTGGACGAACTCGGTTCCCGCGAGGGTGATTTCAGCGTTCATGTGACTCAGCGTGTCCGCGTACTCGTACGCTGACCAGGAGTGACACCACGACGCCGTGAAGCTGTACGGGTCCTCCCCGGCGGCTGTACGGGCTGTCGGCCGTGACCGGGTACGGACCAGAGGCGGTACGGGACAGATGGCGCACGCGGAGCGCGAAGAACGGCCGGAGCGGCCGGCCGAGTCGGACGGTACGGCACACCTGTTCAGGGCGCTGGGCAGACAGATCAAGGTCCTGCGCGAGCGCGCGGGCACGAGCCAGCGGGAGCTGGGCCTGGCCGCCCACTGCGGGGAGGACCTGGTGTCGGCGGTGGAGCGGGGCGTACGGACGCCTCAGCCGGACTTTCTTGAGCGGGTAGACCAGGTGCTCGACGCGGGCGGGGTGCTGTCGGCAGCCGCGGATGAGGTGCGGGAGGCGTTGGCACGGTCGCGGACGCGGCATCCGGACTGGTTCCGGGACTATGCCCGGGCTGAGGCGGAGGCGGTCGCGCTGCACGACTACAGCAACCAGGCTGTGCCGGGACTGCTCCAGACCGAGGAGTATGCGCGTGCGCTCTTCACTCAACGACGGCCACTGCTGGATGAGGAAACCATCGAGAAGCGCGTGGCGGATCGGCTTGCCCGGCAACAGGTCTTCGAACGCTGGCCCCTGCCAACCTTCAGTTACGTGCTCGAAGAGGCCGCACTTCAGCGGCCAATCGGCGGACGCACGGCCCACATCGGCCAGTTACGACGGCTTCTCCATACAGGTCGCATGCGCAACGTCGAACTTCAGGTGATGCCCACGTCCGCTGAAGAGCACCCAAACCTGGACGGGCCCTTCATCCTGCTGACGCCCAGAGGTCGAAAGGAAGTCGCGTACACCGAGGTCCAAGGCCACGCACGCCTGATCACTGACCCCGATGAAGTCCGGCTGGTCAACGAACGCTATGGGATCATGCGGGCGCAGGCTCTCACCCCGAGGGAGTCCCTGACGCTGATCGAGAAGATGCTGGGAGAGGTATGAAAACCGAGCAACTGCACTGGTTCAAGAGCAGCTACAGCGGCGGCGAAGGCGGAGCCTGCATCGAGGTATCCACCTCCCCCGCCACCGTCCACATCCGCGACTCCAAGAACCTC
>NZ_JAELVH010000077.1 GCF_019399235.1 Streptomyces poriferorum
TCACAGGGCAATACACCTAGATCCCGCTTCAGGTCGGGCGCGGCGAGCCCGATCGCCGCCTTGTCGGCGAAGTTCAGGGTGAAAAAAGCCAGGAGCAGCCCGATGATCCACCAGTCGGCCGGGTTGACGCCCCGGCCGACTGGTTCTTTCCCCGGGTCTGCGGCCACCGCCTGCGGCTCTGCATGCGCGGTCACGTCCACCTCCACGGTCCGGCGTCACCGGTGCGGGTGACGCACTCGCCAGGGAATCGGAGGCCGCGGGCGCGAACAAGAGCGGTATGCCTGAGGGACCCTTCGGCGATTCCGAAGGGTCCCGCTCGCCCGGCGGGAAAGGCTTCCTTCAGGCGCCAGCCCGCGCCTCGGGCCGAAGGCGTCGGGAATGCCTGTACGGTCCGCAGCCATGAGGCTGCAGACCGAACACGTTGCGGTGGTGGGCACGGGAACCCAGGAGCAGCCGATGTCCGTATCGTCGGCCTCTCTTCGAGGAGCCTGGCCGCCAGGTCATCGGCCCGCTCCATGGCCCAGGAGCGGAGAGCGGTGATGGTGGCCCCATCGAGCCCGTAGGGGTGAAGACTACGAAGGACTGCGAGGCGGCGAACGGCGGCGCCTGCGTCTCGTCGAAGAGAGCTCTGACCGAGCCCGCTGCGGCTTGCCGGGGCGTCGACGTGGTGTCGGTGGTCGACCAGACGTAATCGGCGTGACACGAACGACACCGGACGTTGCGAGGCCGCTTCGGGGACAACCCTCCGTGAAGACTGACGGGTACCCAGGCACTCTGGACGTGCCGTCATTTATTCAAGATCATCTTGCACATGCATTGCACAGGGAGCTGAAAAGCAGCAGGGCTCAGTGGAGGGCCGTGAAGGTAGGTATTCGCAGGTCAGGTGACACGTTGAGGTGTCGTGCTCCTTGCCCCAGAGGGGCACGGCACCCCGCCGGTCAGATGTCCCGGAAGGGACAGCGCAGCCCCATGATCTGCGGTGATACGCGGTCGTAGGCCGTTGACCTGCGTGAATCATCTTTCAGATGTTTCCTGCGTGTGCACGTTGATGCGGCCGAAAGTCCCAGAGAAGTCCCAGGGTTTCCTTCAGTCCACGATCGTTCTCTGGGCTACATGCGGCCCCGGCCCTTTGTGCGAGCACGGTGGAGCGGACGACCCGACGCATGCGGTCGGCGGCGTAGGAGCCCCCTCCTTGCAGGGGGCTGGACGGCGCCGCGAGGCCGTAGGGAATCGCCTGTTCGGTCCACAGCCACGAGGCTGCGGACCGAACAGGTTGTGGGCACGGGAAACCGGTAGCTGCCCTGCTACCTGCATGCGTGGTCAGGTCAGTCGGTCATGTTGCCCATCTTCCAGACGGTCATGGACTTGATGACGCTGCCGTCGCCGAACAGGCGCAGGCCCTGGGAGTCCTGGCGGAAGGGGTAGGCGCGGGTGGTGATGGACTTGTGCGAGTTGGCGTATGCCTCGATCATCGAGCGGTCGAGGAACACGTCGAGGGTCAGGTTGCCGTTGGCGAGCGCGAGCGGGCCCTTCTGGATCCCGAGGTCGGGTTCGGCGCTGGAGTTGTTCCCGGACCGTGTGCGGTCGACGCCCAGTTGTCCTGCGGGGGCGTCGTAGAAGAGGCGGGTGCGTTCCTCGTCTCCGGGGCTGCGCAGTACGTCGAGTCCGAAGGTGCCGGCGGTGCCTTGCTCCATGGTCAGCTTGATGTGGAGCATGTCGCCCTTGATGCCGGCCAGGCGTGTGTTGGCGTCGTTGACGGAGGTCGGTTCGCTGATGTCCAGGAGCGGCGCGCCGGTGTGGAGGCGGGAGACTTCCTCCACGGGACTGAAGCCGAGGTCTCCGTCGGGGCGCATGGACAGTTCGATGGGGAGGCCGGCGTTGTGGGCCCACCCGGCGTCGTAGTGGGCGCGTTCGGTGCGCCGGTCCTGCGCGATGCTGAAGACGAGGGATCGTCCCTTGTCGTCCACCGTGCCGCTGGGGCCGGTGAAGTGGTCACCGTAATCCATCAGCTTGGGCTCGGTCGTGTCGGGTGTCCAGCGGCGGGCCCCGGCGTCCCAGGTGCCGACCCAGTAGTAGACGTACTTGCTGCTGTACTCGCCGGGGCCGGCGGGGAACGCCGGGTTGACGAGCAGCGCGCGGCGCTGGCGGCCCTGGGCGTCCTTGCCGATGGGCAGGAAGGTGGGCAGTTCCCAGACCTGGCCGGTCTTGGGATGAGCCGCGACGTCGCCGACCATCAGGGGGCCCGAGTAGGTCCAGTCGGTGAGGTTCTTGGAGGTGTAGAGCAGAGCGGTGCCGCCGACGTCGGTGCCCGAGGTGGTCTGGACGCCCGAGCCCATCAGCTGGAACCAGGTGTCCCCCTCCTTCCAGACGAAGGGGTCGCGGAAGTCGCCGAAGCGGACCTTCCGTCCTTCACCGACGTTGAGGTCGGCTGTCTGGCTGGTGACCAGGGTGGGGTGCATCTTCCACTCGACCAGGTCGGGGTCGCTGGGATCGACAGGGCGTGCGAGGCCGGTGGCCTGGTTGGGTCGCTGGGAGTCGTTGCCTGCCGTGAACAGCAGGACGGGGACGCCGTTCTCGTCGAGCGTCGAGTCACCGGACCAGACACCGTCGGGCGCCACGCTGTCGGCGGTGGGGGCGAGGGCGACGGGCAGGTCCCGCCAGTGGACCAGGTCCTCGCTGACCGCGTGGCCCCAGCCGATGTTGTGCCAGTAGGGGCCGTGGGAGTTGTGCTGGTAGAAGAGGTGGTACTTGCCGTTGACCTGGATGGGGGCGTGGGGCTCGTTCATCCAGTGGTTGGGGGCGGTGAAGTGGTAGCCGGGACGGTAGCGGTCACCGTCGTAGCGCGAGCGGTCCATGGCCATACGCGCCTCTGGAATGCTGCCCCCGCTGAACGTCTGGAGGTCCTGCTGATGGCTCGTGGCGACCGAGGCGGCGGTGAGCGGGTCGGTGTGGACCTTCACCTCGTCGATGAGGCCGTTGAACATGTTCACGGCGAAGGTGCCGTTGATGATGGTGGGCTGGTTGTGGCGCCCGATGATCATCGGGACGTCGGCCTTGGCCATCCGGGCGTTCGTGGGGATGGCGGTCCGGGCGACCTGCTCGCCGTTCAGGTACAGCCTGATGGCGCCTTCGCCCGGTGCGAATACCGCGGCGAGGTGGGCCCACTTCCCGGCGGCCAGGGCCGCGGACTTGGGCACCTTCGCCTCGTACCAGGCATCTCCGGTGCCGACGCCGAATTCCCACACTCCGTGCCGGCCGACGCCGAGGGAGAAGCCGCGGTGTGCGGCCTTGTCCTGCTGGTTGACGATGGCGGAGGGCTTGCCGTCGTCGCCCCACTCGAAGGCGCGCGGGGCGACCCACCCTTCGACGGTCATGCCGTCGGTGGGGAGCTGTGTCTGCGAGGCAGCGCGTGTGACCCAGGTCGAGTAGCCGTCGAACAGGAGGGCACCGGACAGGACACCTTCCTCCTCGCGCGCGGTGCGCCACAGGGGGTCGCTGTCCGGCTTGTACACCGCGTCGTTGAAGACATAGCTGATGGGGTCCGCGGCCTGGCTGATCCGCTCCGTGGTCGCGGTGCCCCGGCCTTCGGCGAAGTCCCAGTAGGCGGCGAGCCCTTCCTGGGCGGGGGTGGGTGCCTTGTCGATTCCGACTCGCACGTCGTCGAGGTTGATGTGGCCCCAGCCGCCGGTGGCCCGGTCGACCACGGTGATGCGCAGTTGTTCGCCGAGGTGATCGCGGGCGTCCCAGGTGACGCGGTGGTATGCCTCGTCGTCGGTGCCGGTGGCCTTGTGGAGGACGGTTCCGTCCGGGGCGGTCAGTGCGACGTACAACTGGGCTTCGTTTCGGCCGCCGGAGACCAGGGCGCTGACCATTCCCGTACCGGTCACGGTGAAGGGTTCGGACGTGACGGTGCCGGTGGCGTCGTCTCCGCCCCCGGCGAATCCCCACAGGTGGTGGGTGCCTTCTTGGTTGAAGCAGCATCCCCACCCCCAGCCCGGGTCGTCGGTGACGGCTCCGTTGAAGGCCGTTCCGGTGGTGGTCCAGCCGCTGAGGTCGCCGGTTTCGAAGCCGGGGTTGGACAGTGCGGTCTCGCTTGCGCTGGCGGGCTCCGACATCAGGGGTGATGTCAGACCGAGACAGATCGTGAGCGCGAGCAGCAGGCGCAGCACGTTGCTTCTGCTCGCTGTCGCGGGTTTCGCTGGGGAGCGGGTTCGCATACGAACCTCCGGTGGTGTGGGGTTGAGGTGAGCGGGCGGAGCGGGGCGCCGGCCCCGGACGCGACACGGTCCGTGGGCAGCGGGTAGGGGGGCGGGGGAGTTACGGGTATTGCCGGGGTGCCGGCATTGGCGGCGGTGCTGCGTCTCCGGCCCTAGCCGTGCTGTGTACACGGGAGGCGCCGGTGTGGATGCGTGACCGACCGTCACCTGACGGTTCGCCAATTCGATTTACGTCATGGGTCGGCATGGTTCGTGCGCCGTAGCCGCTAAAGCAAGAGCTAACGCAGACGGAATTCGATTTCGCACCCCTTGTAGGCACCCAAAACGGCATATAAGGCCGCCGTTATGTAGGCGAGATGTCCGGGGTGTTGACAGTGCATGACGGGTGGAGCAATCTCGTCACACCTTGCTAATCCGATTTAGCTGAACGGGGCTGATCCTCTGATGTCCGAACGCCGCGTGACCATGGCCGACGTCGCCCGCAGGGCGGGCGTGTCGCCGACGACCGCGTCGTTCGCCCTGTCGGGTCGGACCGACATGCGTATTTCCGACGCCTCCCGCGAACGAGTCCTGGCGGCCGCCCGGGATCTGGGTTACCGCCCGAACGTCACGGCGCGCAGTCTGCGGACGAAGTCCACTCAGACGATCGGGCTCGTTTCGGACCGGATCACCACGACCCCGTTCGCCGGCGAAGTGATCCGCGGGGCCATGGAGGCTGCCCGGGAGCGGGACCACCTGTTGTTCATCACCGAGGCGGGTGGCGATCGCGCCGCCGAGTCGTCGCTGGTCCACGCACTGCTGGACCGGCAGGTCGACGCGGTGGTCTACGCGTCCATGTTCACTCGCTACGTGACCCCGCCCAAGGAGCTGTTCGGGCGCCGCGTGGTCCTGCTGAACTGCCTGGCCCCCGACTTCGACGCACCCTCCGTCGTCCCGGACGAATTCGAGGCCGGACGGGACGCGGCCCGGGCTCTGCTCGCGGCCGGTCACACCGAGGGCATCTGGGCGATCGGCGGCCACCAGGCCGTTCCGGCCACCCCTGAGGGAATCATCGCCGGCAACGAGCGCATGCGCGGTCTGGAGGAGGTCCTGCGCGAGGGTGGGGCGCGCCTGGAAGGCGTCATCGAGTGCGACTGGGACACGCTTGACGGCCACCGCGAGGTGTCCGCCCTGCTGGCAGCGGGCCACCGGCCCCGCGCCCTGGTGTGCCTGGCCGATCGGGTGTCCTTCGGCGCCTACCAGGCACTCGGCGAGGCAGGTCTGTCGGTGCCCGGCGATGTGTCGGTCATCTCGTTCGACGACCAGGACATCGCCTCCGTGCTGCGTCCGGCGCTCACCACGCTACGGCTGCCGCACTACCGGCTCGGACACCTCGCGATGGAGTTGATCCTCCGCCCGGGCCCGCTCGAAGCAGTCGTGCACCGCGTGCCCATGCCGCTGCAGAGCCGTGCCTCCCTCGCCGCACCCACCAGCGGCTGACACCGGCACCGAAGACAGTCGTCCCGCCGCCCGCACCGATGATTCCGGGCGGGTGGCGGGACGGCCACCAAGAACAGCGACCGTCGTACCCGGTCGCCGAGGGCGGGTCCTGCAAGACCCGTCTCAGTGAGATGGAGGAACCTCATGCTGTTCAGAACACGACGCCTCGCTGCTGTCAGTGTAGCCGTCACGGCGGCGACCGCCCTGGTCGCCGGATGTACGTCCGGCAGCGCAAGCACGTCCGGTGCCAGCGGCGACACGCTGACCCTGTGGACGCACAACGCCGGCAACTCGGTGGAACTCGACGTCGTCAAGAAGATCATCAAGGACTTCAACGGCTCCCAGGACAAGTACAAGGTCAAGCTGCAGGCGTTCCCGCAGAGCGACTACAACAACTCGGTCGTCGCAGCTGCCTCCGCCCGCAAGCTGCCCTGCCTGCTCGACGTGGACGGCCCCAACGTGGCGAACTGGGCGTGGGGCGGCTACCTCGACCCGATCGACGTCTCCGGCAGCGAAGTACCCGTGCTCAGCCAGCTGGCCAGCACCGTCGGACGCTACAACGACAAGCTCTACGCGTTCGGCTTCTACGATGTCTCGCTGGCCTACTTCGCCCGCAAGTCCGTACTGAACGCGAACGGCGTCCGTGTCCCGACCATGGACAAGCCCTGGACCAAGGACGAGTTCAACGCGGCGCTCGCCAAGCTCAAGAAGAGCGGCAAGTTCGAGTACCCGCTGGAGATGGGCACCGGCGGCACCGGCGAGTGGTGGTCCTACGCGTACTCCCCGCAGCTGCAGAGCTTCGGCGGGGACCTGATCGACCGCGGCGACTACAAGACGGCCTCGGGCACCCTCGACGGCGAGAACGCCGTGGAGTGGGCCACCTGGTTCCACTCGCTGGTGGCCAAGGACTACATGGCGAAGAAGTCCGGAGCCGACCCCAACAAGGACTTCCTGGCCGGCAAGAGCGCCATCCAGTGGGACGGCAGCTGGAACGCGGCCAAGAACGCCGAGAAGCTCGGCGACGACCTGGCGATCATCCCGCCGGTGGACTTCGGCAACGGGCCCAAGATCGGCGGCGCCTCCTGGCAGTGGGGGATGAGCTCCACCTGCTCCAACAAGGCCGGCGCGCAGGCGTGGCTGAAGTTCTCCCGCCAGACGAAGTACTTCGTCGACTACGCCAAGGCCACCAGCACCATCCCCGCCACCGACGCCGCCGCGCAGCAGATCGCGGACTACCAGCCGGGCGGCAAGTTCGACGTGCTGGTCCAGTTCGCGCGCAAGTACGCCATGGTGCGCCCCGCGACCCCGGCCTACCCCTACATCTCCACCGAGTTCGAGAAGGCGTCCAAGGACATCCTGGCCGGTGCCGACCCGAAGGACGCTCTCGGCCAGGCCGCGAAGAGCATCGACAACAACCTGAAGACGAACAACTACTACTCCAACTGACCCGTCCGGTCCGGTTCGGGCGCGACCATGCCGTCCGAACCGGACCGATCCCCTGGAGACACCGTGCCCACCATGTTCGCAGCCCGCGAGCGGCTGCGTCCGGTCCGGCGAGCCCGAACGACCAACGCCCGTCGCCGTGAGAGCTTCACCGCCTTCGGCATGGCCACCCCGGCCGTCGTGCTACTGATCGTCTTCCTCGTTGTACCGGTCGCTCTGGCCTTCACTCTGGCGTTCACCGACGCGAGACTCGTCTCACCCACTCCGGCCCGCTTCGTGGGCCTGAGGAACTTCACCCTGCTCTTCCAGGACCCGACCTTCTACAAGTCCCTGCGCAACACGGCCTACTTCGCCGCCGTCGTCGTCCCTTTGCAGGCCGGACTCGCCCTGGTGCTGGCCCTGCTGGTCAACGCCAAGGTCCGTGGCGTCAACTTCTTCCGTACCGTGTACTTCCTGCCGGTGGTCACCTCGATGGTCGTGGTGTCCCTCCTATGGACCTTCCTCTACCGGGAGGACGGACTGGTCAACCACGTCCTCTCCACGCTCACCCTCGGCCACGTCCAAGGGCCGGACTGGCTGGGCGACCCGGCCACCGCGATGCCCGCCATCATCCTGATGTCGGTGTGGCAGGGCGTCGGCTTCCACATGATCATCTGGCTGGCCGGGCTCCAGACCATCCCCGCGGAGCTGTACGAGGCGGCGGATCTCGACGGAGCCACCCGCTGGCACCGCTTCCTCCACGTCACCTGGCCGGGACTGCGCGCCACCCGCACGTTCGTGCTCGTCACCATCACGATCGCGGCGCTCAGCCTCTTCACCCAGATCAGGGTGATGACGCAGGGCGGTCCCCTCGACTCCACCACCACCGTCGTCTACCAGGCCGTGCACAGCGGCTACGACCAGCAGCAGACCGCCTACGCGGCGGCCGTCTCGCTGATCTTCTTCGTGCTCGTACTGAGCGTGTCCCTCGTCCAGCGTTTCCTGACCCGGGAGAAGGACTGACATGACTTCCTTCCTCAAGCACCTCGGCGGTCACACCGTGCGCATCGTCCTGGCCCTGGTCTTCGCACTGCCACTCGTCTTCATGTTCGTCTCGTCGTTCAAGCCGGACGACCAGATCTTCGGCGACCTGGACTCCCTGCGCGCCTTCCTGCCGGTCGGGGCCATGTCGCTGGACAACTACACAGCCGTCTTCGAGCGAGTCCCGGCAGCACGGTTCCTGCTGAACTCCGTGCTGATCTCCTCGATCACCGTGGTGCTCGGCATCGTCGTCAACAGCATGGCCGCCTTCGCCCTGTCACGGATGCGGTGGCCCGGCCGCAAGCTCGTCCTGACCGCGATCATCGCCACTCTTATCGTTCCGTTCGAGACCTTTGCACTGCCGCTGGTGTGGTGGGTCAACCAACTGCCGCTGCTGACCGTCAACGGATTCCACCTGGAGTGGAGCACCGGCTGGATGGACACCTACCAGGTGCAGATCCTGCCGTTCGTCGCCAACGCCTTCTCGGTCTTCTTCTTCCACCAGTACTTCCAGAGCATCCCCAGGGAACTGGACGAGGCAGCCATCGTGGACGGCGCCGGCTGGTTCACCATCTACCGCCGCATCGTCATGCCGTTGTCCGGGCCTGCCGTCGCCACCGTGGCGATCCTGACGTTCCTGCCGGCCTGGAACTCCTACCTGTGGCCGCTGATGGTCGTACAGAGCGAGGAGCTGCGGCCGGTGATGGTGGGCATCTCCTACTTCTTCCAGCTGAACGTGGGATGGGGCCAGATCGTGGCGTACTCCTCCATGATCACCGTGCCGATCCTGGCGCTCTTCGTGGCGTTCCAGCGCTCCTTCGTCAACAGCATCGCCTCCAGCGGCGTCAAGGGCTGACCCGCGGCCCCACCGAGCCGCTCGCCCTCCTGATGACTTCCGTGTGCTTCGCGCACCCCGAGAAAGGCCCTGCGTGTCCGCGTTGCCTGCCGACCCCCACCTTCCGGCCATACATCTGCGACCGCCCCACAACTGGATCAACGATCCCAACGGGCTGGTCTTCCACAACGGTCACTACCACGTGTTCTTCCAGTACAACCCGCACGGACCGCAGCACTCGAACGTGCACTGGGGCCACTTCCGCAGCCCCGACCTGATCAACTGGGAGCCCCTCCCCGTCGCCCTCGCCCCCACACCCGACGGCTACGACGCCGACGGGTGTTTCTCGGGCAACGCCGTCTCCGTCGACGACCGCATGGTGGCCTTCTACTCCGCCCACCGAAACGACCGCTGGTGGCAGCCCATCACCACCGCCGAGTCGCAGGACAACGGCCGCACCTGGGCCAAGCGACCCCAACTGCTCATCCCTGAGCCCCCTGCCGGCACCACCATGTACCGGGACCCCTACGTCTGGCGGCAGGACGACCGCTGGCGGATGCTGGTCGGCTCCGCACTCGACGACGGCCGCGCCGCGGCGTTGCTGTACGAGTCCGACGACCTGGAGAGCTGGGCGTACCTCGGCCCCTTCCACACCAGCGACGCCGCGGCCGGCACCGGCCCGATCGGCTGGGAGTGCCCGCAGTACGCGACGTTCGGCGACCGGAGCGCACTGATCGTCAGCGACTGGACCCCGCAGAACGGCCCCAGTCACACCACCGTCCACACCGGCCGCGAGAAGGACGGCCGCTTCGCAGCGGACTCGCCCCCTGCCCCTCTGGACCACGGCCCTGACTTCTACGCCCCCGCGCTGCTGAGGGCCCCCGGGGAAGACCGGTGGCTGCTGTGGGCGTGGGCGTGGGAGGCCCGCGACGACAGCTGGGCGCGTGAGGCGGGCTGGGCCGGTGTCCTCACCCTTCCCCGTGAGGTGAGCCTGACGGCCGATGGAACGGTCGCCCAACGCCCCGCTCGCGAAGTGCTTGCTCTGCGCGGTGCGCGCACACTGCACCGAACCGGATACGTCACGCAGGCCGAGCCGGTCGAGCTCGGTCAGGTCAGCCCTGCCTTCGATCTGGCAGCCGCCCTCGTTCCCGACACCACGGGGACGAGCGGGCTGCGGCTGATCACCGCCGCCGACGGCTCCGAACACCTCGACATCCGTCTCGACCCCGCGGCCGGACACCTCACCGTCGACCGCAGCCACGCGTCGCTCGACACACGAGCCCGGGGAGGCTCGTACACCCTGCCCTTCCCGGCCAAGCAGCGCCCCGGCAGTCCCGTCGAACTGCGCGTGATCGTGGACCGCTCGATAGCCGAGATCTACCTTGGCGACGAACAGGTCCTCACCCTGCGGTTCTATCCACTGGGTGAAGGGCCGTGGCGGCTCCAAGCCCGTACGACGGGCACCCTGCGCAGTGAATTCGCGGTCGAAGCATGGGACCTGACCCAGGCAGACGCCCTGAGAGAGCCGACCCTTGCAGGCCGGGGACGGGCGCCGACCGACTGATTCCCTGCCTGACCGGGCACGCCTGACCGGACCTGTTCACCGCGGTGCCCGCCGTTCCTGAGTGCTACGACGCTACGACCGTCACGACGAGGAGCGTCGACGAACGAGGCATCCGGGCAGACAGGCGTGCCGTCCCGCACCGTCTCCGTCCTCCTGCGCCTACGAAGCAGTGAGTTCTCCCGATCCTCGGACGATCAGCCGGGTGGGGACGGTGATGGTGCGGGCGCGGGAACGGTCGCCGTCCAGGCGTGCCAGGGCGGTCTCCGCTGCCTTCCGGCCGATCTCTTCGGGGTCCTGGGCCACGACGGTCAGGGCGGGTTCGAGGGCTTCGGCGAGTGGCACGTCATCGAAGGCGACCACGGCGACGTCCTTCCGCTTGATGCGGGCCAGTTCGGCGACCACTCCCAGCGCGACGATGTTGTTGCCGGCGAACAGAGCGGTGGGGGGACTCGCCAACTCCAGCAGGCTGGAGGTACAGGCCGAGGCGCCTTGCTGGTCGTGGGCGTTGATGACCAGGGAGCGATCGTGGGGGAGGCCGGCCTCGGCCAGGGCCGAGCGGTATCCGGCCAGGCGTTCACGGCGGGTGTAGAGGTTGGTGGGGAGGTCGCCGACAAAGCCGATGCGGCGGTGGCCGTGGGCGATCAGGTGGGCGACACCCTCGTGTGCCCCCGCGAGGTTGGAACTGACGACGCTGTCCGTGGTCAGCCCCGCTCCCGGCCGGTCGACGAAGACGACGGGCAGCCCCGTGCTCCGATGGCTCCGCAGGTGGGAGTGGTCGGAGCCGACGGATGGGATGACCATCAGAATGCTGATGCGACGGGCGAGGAACTTGTCGGTCAGTTCCCGTTCGCGTGCGGGTTCGTCCGCGGAGGACCCCATGAGCAGGGTGAGGCCGCGGTCCCGCACGATGTCCTCGATGCCGCCGGCCACCGCTCCGAAGAAGGGGTTTCCGAGGTCGGGCACGACGAGCCCGATGGTCGTGTCGGGTCCGCCGACACGGATGTTGCGGGCCATGAGGTTCGGCTGGAAGCCGAGTTTGGCCACGGCGGCGAGAACCTGTTCCCTGGTCCGGGCCGAGGCGGGTCCGTCCTCGTTGAGCACCCGGGAAACCGTCTTGGCGCTGACGCCCACTTCTCGGGCGACGTCGGCCAGGGTGGGGCGGCGGTTCGCTGCCATGGAGCGGGGGTCTCCCTGTGCTCGTCGGTTCCGGCCGCGGCCTCGGCCGGAACCTGTGAGTGTTTCGTCGGATGTCAGGTGGCCTGGACTCCCGCTGCCTTGGCGGCCTCGGAATCCGCTACGACAGTACCTCCGGCCTCATCGAGGGTCAGCGCGCCGGTCATGATGGCGACGACTTCGGCCATGCTGTGGTCGGAGGGCCTGATCACGGCGGCGCGACGGCCCAGCCGGTGGACGTGGATCCGGTCGGCGATCTCGAAGACATGTGGCATGTTGTGGCTGATCAGGACCACGGGCATGCCCTTGTCTCGGACCCGGCGGATCAGGTCGAGGACCTGCCCCGATTCCTTGACGCCGAGGGCGGCGGTGGGTTCGTCCATGACGACGACGCTGCGCGCCCAGGCGACGGAACGTGCGACGGCCACGGCTTGCCGCTGCCCGCCGGAGAGGGTTTCGACCGCCTGCGTGAGGGACCGCAGCCCGATCTTGAGGTCGGCCATGTGCTCCGCGGCCTCCTGGCGCATGCGCTTCTTGTCCAGCATGCGGAAGGCGCTGCCGAGGACGCCGGGCCGGCGCAGTTCACGCCCCAGGAACATGTTCGAGGCGATGTCCATCGAGGCGGCCACCGCCAGGTCCTGGTAGACGGTCTCGATGCCGTGGGCGCGCGCGCTCTGCGGCCCTGTGAACTGGATGAGTTCGCCGTTGAGGCGGATTTCGCCCGCGTCCGGTGCCACCGCGCCGGTGAGGGCCTTGATCAGGCTGGTCTTGCCGGCTCCGTTGTCGCCGATGACCGCGAGGACCTCGCCGGGCATCAGGTCGAAGTCGGCGCCGTCGATGGCGGTGACCTGCCCGTAGCGCTTGACCAGACCGCGGGCCTGGAGAACAGGGGTGGGAGTGGTGGTGGTCATCGGGCCTTCCTCCGGGACATCTGGTCGACGGTCACCGCGAGGATCACGAGGATCCCGGTGATCAGGGTCTGGTAGATGGAGGCCACACCCATCAGTTGGAGGCCGTTGCGGAAGACACCGACGATGAGGACACCGATGAAGGTGCCCAGGACCGAACCGCGTCCGCCGAAGAGGCTGGTGCCGCCGAGGACCACGGCGGTGATGCTGTCGAGGTTCTCGGTCTGTCCTGCCTGCGGGTCGCCCACCCCGGTGCGGGAGATGAGCAGCAGGGCGGCGAGGCCGTACAGCACGCCGGCCACGGTGTAGATGCCGATGGTCAGGCGGGAGGTGCGGATGCCGTTGAGGCGTGCGGCTTCCTGGCTGTTGCCCAGGGCGTAGACATGCCGGCCCCATCCGGTGCTGCTGAGGGCGTATGCCAGGAGCAGGAAGAGGCCGATGGTGACCAGCGAGCCGTAGGTGATGTCCGTGCGGCCGAGCGGGAAGGTCTCTCCGAGGGCGGTCAGCGGGCCCGGCAGGCTGGTGACGGTCTGCTCTTCGGAGTAGATGTGCGTCAGGGCGAACGCCACGTTGAGCATGCCGAGCGTCACGATGAACGGCGGCAGCGGGATCTTCTGGACCAGAAGCCCGTTGAGAAGTCCGAAGCCGCCGCAGACGACCAGGCCCAGGGTGATGGCGAGGAGCGGGGGCAGGGTGCCCTCAGCTGCCATCTTGGCGATCACGATGCTGCCGAACGCCATCACGGCACCGCACGACAGGTCGATGCCGGCCGTGAGGATGATCAGGGTCTGGCCGATGGCGAGGGTGCCGACGACCATGACCTGCTGCACGATCAGCGAGAAGTTCCCGCCAGTGAGGAACTGGTCCGTCGACAGGGAGAAGAACACACAGGCGAGGAGGAGAGCGGCCAGAGGGCCGGTGGTCGGCGCGGTGAGGAGTCTGCGGGCCGTGGTCGGCGTCTTCAGCTCGGCGTACGGCGCGGTGGTGGCTGTCATGCGAAGTCCTTGTCGGAAAAGCAGAGGTCCTCGGGGGAGGACAGATGGGGGCGGCCGTCCCCGATCGGGGCAGGGCCGGCCACCCCGCCAACGGGTTTCGGACGGCGGCTGCTCGGGCGGAGGGCGACTCAGCCCCAGCAGTTGTCCAGGCCGTAGGCGGTGTCCTTCGACGCGACCCCTGCCTGTGCCTTGTCGGTGATCAGGCTGACGCCGGTGTCGGTGTAACCGGTCGCCTTCTTGTCGTCCTTGGCGTACTTCACGACGGCCCCGACGCCTTCGGCGGCCATCTTCAGCGGGTACTGCTGGGAGGTGGCGGCGATCTTGCCGTCCTTGACCGCCTGCGTCCCGGTGCAGCCGCCGTCGACGGAGACGATCAGGACGTCCTTCTCCCTGCCCTTGGCCTTCAGTGCGGTGTACGCGCCGAGCGCGGCCGGCTCGTTGATGGTGTAGACGACGTTGATGTCGGGTGCCTTCTGCAGGCAGTTCTCCATGGCGGTCTGGCCCTTTGCCTGGTCGCCGCCGGTGTCCTGGGAGCAGACGATCGCCGGGTCCTTCTCGCCGATGCCGAAGCCCTTGAGGAAGCCGTTGTGCCGCTGGACCCCGACGGCGACGCCCGGCGCCAGGTCGAGGGTGGCGATCTTGGCCGTCCTGCCCTTCATCGAGGCTTTGGCGTAGGCGCCGATCATCTCCCCGGCCCGGAGGTTGTCGGTGGCGAAGAGGGCGTCGACCGCGCTCTCGGGGTCGGTCGGGGAGTCCAGGGCGATGACCAGAATCCCCTTGGCGCGGGCCTTCTCAAGGGCGGGCACGATCGCCTTGGAGTCGCTGGGGGTGATCAGGATTCCCTTCACACCTGCGGCGATCATGTTCTCGATCGCGGTGACCTGCCCGGCGTTGTCCCCGTCGAACTTGCCGGCTGAGGTGATCAGTTGTGCACCGCTGTCCTTGGCGGCCTTGTCCGCACCCTCCTTCATCTTCACGAAGAACGGGTTGGTGTCGGTCTTGGTGATCAGACCGACCTTGACGCTGCCCGAGCCGTCGCCCGCGGAATCCGATCCGGAGCCGGATCCGCAAGCCGTCAGGGTGAGAGCCGCGATCCCCAGGCATGCGGCGGCTCTGATCAGGGAGGGGGTCGGACGAATGGTGCGAGGCATGAACGGCTCCTGCGGGATCGCGTGCGGCTCGGCCGGCATCGAAGCATGCCGTCCCAGGGGTGTCATCGTTGACTTATGTCATCGTTGACACTGCTTGCCGAGGATGATGGACTCCGTCTCCCGGGCACGTCAATGCCTTGCCGTTGTTACAAATCGGCAACGTCCCCGGCCGTCGCTCACCCGCAGCCGCAACGCCCGTGTCGCGACGTACTCGGTTTGCCCGTCCGTTCGTCAGAGAAGAGCAGTCCATGAGTCCGCGTCAGATCACCGTCCTGGGCGAATGCGTCGCAGACGCGTTCGCCCGGCCCGCAAGCGCTCCGAATGAGCTCGACCTGCATGTACTCCCGGGCGGTGGGCCGGCGAACACGGCCGTGGCCCTGGCTCGCCTGGGCACTCCGTCCCGCTTCCTCGCACGGCTGTCCGGGGATGTGTTCGGCCGGCTGTTCCGGGACCATCTGGAGGCTTCAGGAGTGGACCTGTCGCACGCCGTCGCGGCATCGGAGCCGAGCACGTTGGCGGTGGCGGAGCTGGACGCCCATGGCCAGGCCGCGTATGCGTTCCACGCACAGGGCACGGCCGACTGGCAGTGGTCGAGCGCCGAACTGGCCGGTGTGGACCTGTCGTCCACCGCTTGCCTGCACACGGGTTCGCTCGCCCTGGTCCGGGAGCCGGGGGCGGCAGCGGTGGAGGAGTTCCTGGCAACGGCCTCGTCAAGGGCCACCATCAGTATCGATCCCAACGTCCGGCCGCTGCTGGTGCATCCCGAGACCTACCGCGCGAAACTGCGGCGCTGGTGCGACCTCGCGGACATACTGCGGCTGAGCGAGGAAGACCTCAGGCTCCTCCTGCCGGCAACGTCTCTGGAGCAGGCATGTGACGTCTGGCACGCTGCCGGCGCACGGCTCGTCGTGGTCACGCGTGGCGCCGATGGTGCTCTCGTCTCGCTGGACGGCGAGCGGATGCACGTGCCGGCCGTGACGACGCGGGTCGTCGACACGGTCGGGGCGGGTGACTCCTTCACGGCGGGTCTGCTGCACCACCTGGGTGCGCGTGGACTCCTCGGGGGGCGGCTCACCGCTCTCCGCCTGGGCGAGGTGGCGGAATCCTGTCTGTTCGCCGCCCATGTCGCGGCCCTGACCTGCTCGGTCGCCGGTCCGAACCCTCCGTGGCAGAGTCAACTGCCGCAGTACGCCTCACAGATTGTCGCGTGACGGGCGGCCCGGCCGAGCCGGGGGAAACGTGTCCCAGCCGTTGACGCGTCGGCCGGAATGCGTCCATCATCGGCCCCACCCGGTGTCATCGCTGACATAAGTCAACGATGACATTCATGGCCGACGCGGTGCCGCAGCGTCGGCAGGGCCTCCCCTTTTCGTTCAGTCCGCGCGCCG
Organism: Streptomyces poriferorum; assembly: GCF_019399235.1. GTDB lineage: Bacteria > Actinomycetota > Actinomycetes > Streptomycetales > Streptomycetaceae > Streptomyces > Streptomyces poriferorum. The sequence goes on from NZ_JAELVH010000077.1 coordinate 16,174, forward strand.
GGAAGCACCCGGCTGCGGAAACGGCCGCAGCCCAGGAGACACCATGACCTCAAGACGCGTATCCCGGCATGCCCGCACGCGGATGATCGCCGCGACGGCGACCGTATGCGCCCTGTCCGCCGCCCTGTTGACGCCTCAGGCAGTCGCCTCCGGGACCCGGCCGTACGCCGAGACCTACCGGCCCCAGTTCCACTACACGCCGCAGAAGAACTGGATGAACGACCCCAACGGACTGGTGTACTACAAGGGCGAGTACCACCTCTTCTACCAGTACAACCCCAACGGCAACTCCTGGGGCGACATGTCCTGGGGACACGCGGTGAGCACCGACCTCATGCACTGGAAGGAGCTGCCGCTCGCCCTGTCCCACGACGGCAAGGAGATGGTGTTCTCCGGCAGCGCGGTCATCGACTGGAACAACACCACCGGCTTCGGCACGAAGAAGAACCCGCCCATGGTGGCGATCTACACGAGCTACGACAAGAGCACCGGCACCCAGGCCCAGTCGCTCGCCTACAGCAACGACCGCGGACGTACGTTCACCAAATACGACGGCAATCCGGTCATCGACATCGGCTCCAAGGAATTCCGCGACCCCAAGGTCCAGTGGTACGCGCCGACCAAGAGCTGGCTGATGACGGTGTCGCTGTCCACCGAGCACAAGGTGCAGTTCTACTCCTCGAAGGATCTCAAGAACTGGGACCTGCTCAGCGAGTTCGGGCCGGCCGGGGCGACGGGCGGCGTCTGGGAATGCCCCGACCTGTTCCCCCTGGCGGTCGACGGGAACAAGAAGAACATCAAGTGGGTCCTGGTCGTCAACATCAACCCCGGCGGCATCGCCGGCGGCTCGGGCGCCCAGTACTTCGTCGGTGATTTCGACGGCACGAAGTTCACCGCCGACGAAAAGGGCTCCTACACCCCGCCCATCGGCACCGTCATGCAGGACTTCGAGAGCCCGGACTTCGGTACATGGACGGCTACCGGCACCGCATTCGGCCAGGGACCGACGGCCGGGGCGCTGACCGGGCAGGGACCCGTCAGCGGCTTCGAGGGCAAGGGCCTTGCCAACAGCTTTCACGCGGGTGACGGCGGCACCGGAATCCTCTCCTCCCCGCCCTTCACCGTCGACAGCCCGTACCTCAACTTCAAGATCGCCGGCGGACGGCACCCCCACCAGGCGGGCACCGTGCAGGAACGGGGACCAGTGCCGGAGGGGACGACCCTCGCCGACTTCGAAGGCGGCACCTACGGCAACTGGACGGTCACGGGCGATGCCTTCGGAACCGCACCGGCCACCGGCAGTCACGCCGGCCAGCAGGAGGTCACCGGCTTTCTCGGCAGCGGTCTGGCCAACTCCTTCCTGAACGGCGACGCCACGACCGGCAGCCTCACCTCGCCGGAGTTCACCATCGACAGGAGCTACGTCAACTTCCTCATCGGCGGTGGCAACCATCCCGCAAGTCAGGCCGAGTCCACCGCCGTCGAACTCCTCGTCGACAGCAAGGTGGTACGCAGCGCCACCGGACACGACGGCGAGGCACTCAACTGGGACTCATGGGACGTCCGCGAACTCATCGGCAAGAAGGCGCAGATCAAGATCGTCGACGAAAATATCAGCGGATGGGGCCACATCAACGTCGACCACATCGTGCTCTCCGACACCCGGGCGCAGCCCATCTCCCGGGAAACGGCAGTCAATCTGGTCGTCGACGGCAAGGTCGTCGGCAGCGCCACCGGCTCCAACAGCGAGACGCTGGACTGGGCCTCCATCGACATGCGCCCGTACGCCGGCAAGAAGGCCCGGATCCAGATCGTCGACATGAACACCGGCGGCTGGGGCCAGATCATGGCCGACCAGTTCACCGCCGCGGAAACGCCCGCCAGGTCCGCCGTGCAGCGCGCCGACTGGGCCGACTACGGCAAGGACTACTACGGGGCGGTGTCCTGGGAGGACGCACCGGGCGACAAGCGGCACATGATCGGCTGGATGAACAACTGGGAGTACAGCGGTTCCCTCCCCACGTCCCCCTGGCGCAGCGCGCAGAGCATCCCCCGCCAGATGGCCCTGCGCACCGTGGACGGCCGGATCAAGCTGACCAGCGAGCCGGTGAGCAGCCTGACCTCCCTGCGGGAGGGCCGCCCGGTGGCGTCGGCCGGCACCACGGTGACCAGCACGTCACAGCCCCTGGGACGCGGCGCGGCCAAGGGCAAGGCCCTCGACATCGAGGCGGCCTTCTCCCTCAAGGACGCCGAACGGTTCGGCATCAAGGTGCGCACCGGTGCCGGCGGAGAGGAGACCGTCATCGGATACGACACCACGACGCAGGAGCTGTACGTCGACCGGATGCGATCCGGCGCCGTGGACTTCAGCGACACCTTCGCCGGCGTCCAGCGCGCGCCCCTGCACGCCGTGAACGGCAAGGTGAAGTTGCGGATCGTCGTCGACTGGTCATCCGTCGAGGTCTTCGGCGGCAGCGGCGAAGCGGTGATCACGGACCAGATCTTCCCCGATCCCTCCAGCCAGGGAGTGGAGGTCTTCGCCGAGAACGGATCGGTGAAGCTGGACCGCGCCCGCGTCTGGCACCTCGAATCCTCTCGGAAGTGACGCGAGTGATCCCGACCGCAAAGGGCCGGACGTGAAGAAGACCCTGCTCGCCGAGTTCACCGCATGCGAAGGAGCAGAGGACGAGGTTGCGCACCTTCTGAGGGAGTACGCCCAGACGGTGCGCAAGGAGGTCAGCAACCTGTCCTTCGAGGTCTGCACCAAGGCGTCCAGCCCTCGTGCCTACCTCATCTTCGAGACTTACCAGGACGAGGCCGCCTTCCAGCGCCACCTCACGGCTCAGTACGCCGACCCGTTCAACACAGCCCTCGCCCCGCTGATCGAGGAGGCCGCCTCGCGCCTGACCTTCCTCGATCCCGAGTCCTGACGACATGATGTCTGCCGGGCTGCGGAGCGAACCCAGTCCTCGCAACTCCACAGATCGGGATCCGCGGGACAACTCGGCGGGGGTGCCTGCTGCTCACCCCGCCGGGCGACCCGCTCGTCCGTGGGCGAAGCGTGGAGCGAGGAACTGGTGAGGCGGCGGCTGATCATCGGCCGGCCCGGCACGGGCATGCGGTAGGTGGGTGATGACGACCTGGCCGAAGTGAGCGCGCTCTTCGTGTTCGCCTTATGTGTTCGCGACGTGCCGGCGCAGCGGCTCTCGTGTCGTAGCGTGCACGAGAGCCGCGTCGGGTGTCTCAGCGGTGGGCGGCGCGGTTCATCTCGACGACGTCGTCGACGGTGGGGTTGGCAGGGAGGGCGGCGAAGCGTTCCGGGAGGCTGTTGCGGATGGCCGCGTCTTTGATGCGGTCGGCCGCGGCCAAGGCCGCCGGCAGCTCCGCAAGGGTCAGCTCGGTGCAGTAGGCGGGGCTGTTGGGCTGCTGGCGCCAGGAGTCGGCCAGGAAGCCGGCGTCGTACGGGTCGAAGCCGGTGTCGTCCACCAGGCCCATGACCACCCTCCGCGCCTCGCCGGAGTCACCGGCGACCGGGATGGCGATTCGGCCGGGGGTTCCCGCCGGGACGCCCCGCGTGCGCTGAGTCTCGGCCAGCGCTGCGTTCCACGCCTTGATGACGGGGCGGCCGAGCAGTTCGGCGGTGTACGCGCTCTCCACCTGGCCGTTGTCCACCGCCTCGATCGACTCGCTGAGCATGCCCGGGTAGTAGTTCGAGGTGTCGATGACCACTGTCTCGTCGGGCACAGACGCGAACAGGTCCCTCAGCTGGCCCGCCACCCCGAACGGGATCGACAAGATGATCACGTCCCTGTCCTGGACCGACTCCTCCAGGACCACCGCGCGGGCCCCGGACTCCAGCACCTCCGTCCGGACGGCCTCGGGGCCGCGGGCAACGGCCACCTGTACGTCGTGACCCGCCGTGCTGAGCTTGGAGGCGAGGTTCCCACCGATGGCACCGGCGCCTATAACAGTGATTTTCATGATTTGTCCCTTGCTGAGATGTGCTGCGCCACCCGCGAGGTGGCGCCATGTGATGACTTCGAGTGGTCGAGCCGCCGAGCGTTGGTGGACCGGTCCGGATCGTGTGGCGGTTACGCCAGGGCGTCCCGCTCGCGGTAGCCGCTCGCGATCAGTGCGCGAAGCCGGTCGAGTGACTCCTCGTCGGTGTCGTTGCCCTTGATCCAGGCAAGGGAACAGGCCGCGAGAAACAGGTCGTACCCCCGCACCGACGCCCGCACGTGCCCCGCGTGCTGCGCCGCTCGCACGTACTGGTCGGTGGCGGTGATGAGGATGTCGCAGGGAATGGTGAGCGGGCTGTCCGGCTCCTGTGCCCGGGCCGCGGCCATGAGCGGTTCCGGAAGGCCGCTGTAGGCGCTGAAGTACTCCTCCATCGCCCGCAGCCACCGCTCCAACGCCTCGGCAGGGTCCCCGAGTTGCTCGATACCCGCCTGGCGGGCCGCGAGTTCCTCGGAGCGGGTCTGCAGGACGGCTGCGAGCAATGCTTCCCGGGTGGGGAAGTGCCGGTACAGGGTGCCGGGCCCGACGCACGCTTCCTTGGCCACAGCCTCCAGGGAGGTGCCGACCCCATAGCGCAAGAAGTGCCGCTGCGCGGTCTCGAGGAGGGTCGCGCGGTTGCGCTGGACGTCCGCGCGGGGCTTACGCCCCTGGCGTCCGCTGGGGGTCATGCGTCCTCCTGCCTCCGGTGAGTACGCGCACGCGTCGAAACGGATGCTGCCTCCGTATATCTTCGAGGGTAAAACGGAGATACCCTCCGGTCAAACTGGAGGGCGTGCGCGGAGTCCGGACGGGGCATTCACGGCACGCCCTCAGCGCGCGTAACGCGCGCGATCGGTTCGCCGGATGATGTAGTGGGCATGCCTGACCTGCACCAACACTTGTTTTGGTTCCACATGATTCGCGACGACTCATCATGCGGAGAGCGCGGTGTTCGTGAGCCGTCGTTCGTGGTTCAAAGTCCCAGAAAAGCCCCAGGAGCTCCGTCACCCCTCCTGACCTCGCATTTGCGCAGGTCAGGAGGGGTGTGGTGGTGTCATGCAGGCAGGCCCTCAGATGTCCCGGAAGAGAGCAGTCGCTCAGCTGACCTGCAGGAACGATCGACCATCAGCCCCTGACCTGGGGAAATGGCCTTTCGGTTGTTTCACGCTTGTGCCCCTTGATGCGGCCGAAAGTCCCAGGAAAGTCCCAGAGGGCTCCCGAGGAGACCAGGCGTTCTTTCCAGGTCATGCGGGCTGTGCCGCGCGGCGTCTGCCGGCGTGGCGGCCGCGGCAGCGGGGCGCAGCAGACAGCGGCGGCAGGAAGACCTGCTGCTCCTCGTCGTGGGCGAGGCCATGGCCATAGCGGTGGTTTCGGCGGTGCTCTCCTGGCTGGTGACGAACTGGTGGGTGCTCGTCGTACTGGGAGCGTGCGCTGCGGTGGGCGGGGCCTGGTGGTTTCACCGGTTCCAGCAGCAACAGGCTTGGGCGCGGGTACAGCAGCAGCCCTGCGCTACGCGCTGCCCCAGCTGGATGCCCTGCATCACCAGGACTTCGAGTACGCCATCCGTGACTTGATGCGCCGTGACGGAGGCACCGACGCCCGGCAGATCGGCGGGGCCGGCGACAACGGCACCGACGTCCTGGCCACCGACCCCATGGGCCTTCACGATGCCGGAGACCACAGAGGGACGAGAGCCCCGCGCTTGCCCCATGGCGTCACCACCGCTGCCCGCTGCCTCCTCCACGTGTAGCGGGCAGTGTGAGAGCGGGGCGCAGCCGAGTATGGGGCGAGGCTTGGATGCGAGCGACTTACGGCACGTGCCTCGCTGGCCGACGGGCGAATCCGATCGGAGCCGAGGAGGACGACTCCCAGCCTGCGAGGTGAGTTTCCCGCATGGTTCGGGAGGTGCTGATCAGCTGATCAGGCCGGGTTGACGGGGCGTCCAGGTTCGCTGGTGCGGCCGCCGCCAGGTCGGCGTAGTGCTTCTCCCGAACTCGATTGGGCCGAGGAAGCCGAGCTGTTCCCCTCGATATGGCGGGAGTCGCAGAGGGCCGTCGAGGTAGCCGAAGAGCGCGACGTTCGGCTCGGCCCGGGCGCTGAAGGTGCGACCTCGGAATCCTTCGTTCTGAGGAGCATCCGGAGGTTCTGCGCGAGAGTACAACGGTATGAAGGCCCGGACCACGTCCGGGGGGCTTGTCCGGGGCACCGGCCTCGGCCCGGGTCCCGCAGGCGCTCGTGTGCTGGCAGCCCCCGGTCCCCGACGGACCGTTCGAGGGCCTGCCCGCGGTCTGTGGGCGGAGCCTCCGCCTCGGCTCGTGTGTTCCTCCTTCCCTTCGTATGCTGATTCAGGTACCCGAGTCGGTGAGAGCGGGAGATGGTTGTGCTGTTTCGCCTGGTCAGGACAGCCATGGCCGTACCAGCCGCACTACCGCTGGTGGTCATGGGGATCGTCCTCGTCGTGGACGCGGCCACGGGCGCTCATTACAACCTGCTGCCGGTATACGCGGCCGGCCCGGCCATCGCCGCGGCGCGTGGACCTGTACGTCTCGTTCCGGCGATGGGCATTGTCGCGATGACCATTTGCGTCGCAGTGGCGGCGAGCTCGGGCCGTCTGGGCTACGCCCGGATGTACGTCGCGCTGATCGCCATCCTGTACGTCACGTTGGCCGCCTCCTACGCGGCGTGGGTCAGGGTCAGGGCGGAACGACGCCTCGTGGATGTGCAGGAAGTGGCCAACGCCTTGGAGGACGGGCTGTTCGTCCCTGTGCCGTCGACGATTGGCCCCGTCCGACTCGCTGCTTCGTATGTCTCTGCGAGTCGGGCCACCCGCGTCGGAGGGGACCTGTACAAGGCGGTGGCCTGTTCTCGGGGGGTCCGTGTAGTGATTGCCGATGTCCAGGGCAAAGGGCTCGGAACTGTACGCTGCGCGGCCGTGGTGCTGGCCGCGTTCCGGGAAGCCGCTCCTGACGCGGTGGAGTTGACGGAAGTCGCCCGCCGCATCGAGACGGCTCTGGACCGCAGCACCGACGGCGAGCGGTTCGTGACCGGCCTCCTCGCTCAGGTCAGCGACGCCGGACACCTCGTGGTGCTCAACCAGGGCCATCCCGCTCCGCTGTTGGTGACCACCGACGGGCGGGCCGAGCTGATCGAACCGATGGTGTCCATTCCACCCTTCGGACTCACCGCCCTTGCGGGAGCGGACCCCCAGCAGGAAGGGGTCACGCGATCGACTCTCCACCCGGGGGACCGGATCCTCTTCTACACCGACGGACTCAGCGAGGCCAGGGACGGCACCGGCCGCTTCTACCCGGTGGCCGAGCGGGCGGGGTCACTGCTCACCGAAGGCTGTCTCGAAACAGCCCTGCGCCGGCTGCGCGCCGACGTTGCCGCGTTCACCGGGAGCGCCCCGAACGACGACTCCGCGCTGCTCCTCCTGGAATTCGGCCCGGGAAACCCTGCAGGCGTGACCCCGGGAGCGAGGTAACCATGAAGGTTCGGGGAGGGCGGGTGG
>NZ_JAELVH010000078.1 GCF_019399235.1 Streptomyces poriferorum
CGACTCGGCCGGGTAGACCGGCATGGGTCTGCGCACGCGCCGTCAGCAGGACCTGCGACACCTGGGGCCGGGTGGGACCGGGGGAGCACCCGGAGCTGTGTCCACCCGGCCCCAGGTGTCGCAGGTCCTGCTGACGGCGCGTGCGCAGACCCATGCCGGTCTACCCGGCCGAGTCGCGTCGCCGGCGCGCGCGTTCGAGCTCAGCGGCATCCGACATCCAGGAGCCGTGCTCGTCGAGCGCGGCGCAGCCGCCCCGGACGAAGGCGCTCACCAGTTTCCGGTACCCGCGGATCCCGTCGACCAGGCTGTACTCGACCCGGTACTCCGGATCCGCTCCGCCCTCGCCCTCGCGCGCTGTCGTGATCCGGGCCATGGAGTCCGCGTAGAAGTGGAGCTGGATCCCTTCGCCCATCGCCTCGTCCTCGATGGTGAACACTTCGTTGTTGCCGGCATAGCGATCGCCGACGAACTCCCAGAACTCCGCAGTGGCAGTGCGGGGATGGCTCCGGAGCCATTTCTTCTCGGCATCCTTGTCGTCGGTGAACGAGAGGCTTGTCTTCCTCGCGCTCCCGCCGCGGTCACCGGCAGCCTCCTCGTCATCCTCCATGGGCATGCTTCTGGTGCGGTCGACGGCCTCCGAGCACATCAAGAAGCTGACGGTGCCCACCGCGTCGTCGACGAGCCCGGGGTGCGCACGGCGCACGGCGGCTTCCGCCGTCGCCGCCATCCGCTCCCAGTCGCGTTTGTCCGTACCGTGCTTTCCCCGTCGCGGGTCGCGGCCGATCCGCATGCCGGCGCACGCCAGCTCCGCAGTGGCGATCACCCGCATGACCTCGGGGAGCAGCGCTGGGTCGACGGCATCGGGCGTGCGCCTCGGAATCGTCGCGCCGTGCAGGTACTGGCCCGTGTACTTCAGGATCGCGGTGTCGAGTGGACCGAGTACCTGCCCGCGCTCGGCGCGGCGGCGGTTCGCCCGGTGCTCCTGAACCCGCTTTCCGTCCGACGCCTCCGTCGCCGCGCGCATCGCCGCGCAGACCTGACCGCGCTCCAGCAGATCGATGTCGGCTCCATGCGCGATGAGCCGTCCCCTGTCCCACTGGATCCGCCCGAAGGCAGCGTCGACGTCCGCCGGCGCGGAAAGGAGGATCGGGTCCAGGAGCGCGACGGCAGCGTTCTCGTCGAGCCGGCCCCGGGTTCCGGCCGCGTCGCACAGCGGAAGGACCGCACTCCACAGCAGCAGGTGCCTGGCCAGGTCCTCCCGGATCACCGCGAGATGGGCTTCCCCGATCGGGAACGTGAAGGTGCGGGGCTCGTGGTTGGCGTCGGCCCCGGCACCGAGCATCAGCTTCAGTTCACCGTCCTCGCGGATCACTTGCGGGATCCAGCCGCTCCGGCGTGTGAAAACGATGTCCCTCATGGCCCCAGTCTTCCCCATCAGGTCATGCGCGTGCGCAAGTGGGGATCCGGGACCGGTCCCCCGCCGGTCGCCGGTCGGCCTGCGCGAGACAGACGGCATGACCGTGCCACGAGCTCTCAGCGGCGTACCCGCGGCATCCCGAGGCCGATCCACGAGATGATCTCCCGCTGGATCTCGTTGTTGCCGCCGCCAAACGTGAAGATGACGGCGGACCGGTATCCGCGTTCGAGTTCGCCGTGCAGGACGGCGCCCGCGGAGCCCTCCTTGAGCGGCCCTGCCGAGCCGACGACCTCCATGAGCCAGGCGTACGCGTCGCGGCGCGCCTCGGAGCCGTAGACCTTGACCGCGGAGGCGTCCTGCGGAGTGAGGGTGGCGTGCTGGACGGCGGACACCATCTGCCAGTTGAGGAGCTTCATCGCGTCGAGCCGGACGTGGGTGCGGGCCAGTCGGGCGCGGACCCATCCGAGGTCGATGACGCGGCGGCCGTCGGCGAGGCGGGTTTCGGCGGCCCAGCGACGGACGTTGTGGAGGGCGCGGATGGCCATGGTTCCGTGGGCGGCGAGGGTGACGCGTTCGTGGTTGAGCTGGTTGGTGATGAGCCGCCAGCCCTTGTTCTCCTCGCCGACCCGGCGGGAGACGGGGACGCGGACGTTCTCGTAGTAGCTGGCGCTGGTGTCGTGCGAGGCGAGGGTGTTGATCAGGGTGCAGGAGTAGCCGGGGTCGGACGTCGGCACGAGGAGCATCGTGATGCCCTTGTGCGGCGGGGCGTCCGGATCGGTGCGGGCGGCGAGCCAGACCCAGTCCGCGGTGTCGCCGTTGGTCGTCCAGATCTTCTGTCCGTCGACCACGTACGTGTCGCCGTCGCGCACCGCCCGGGTCTTGAGGGCGGCGAGGTCGGTGCCGGCGTCGGGTTCGCTGTAACCGATCGCGAAGTCGATCTCCCCGGCCAGGACCTTCGGCAAAAAGTAGGCCTTCTGCTCGTCGGTGCCGAACTGCATGATCGTCGGGCCGACGGTGTTGAGGGCCATCAGCGGGAGCGGTACGCCCGCCTGGGCCGCCTCGTCGAAGAAGATGAACTGTTCCATGGGCGACAGACCGCGGCCGCCGTACTCCGTGGGCCAGCCGACGCCGAGCCAGCCGTCGGCGCCCAAGCGGCGGATCGTCTCGCGGTAGAAGCGCTTCTGGGCGGCCGGGTCGGCATAGCGCGCGTAGGCGTTGTCGGGGACCAGGGCAGCGAAGTACGCATGCAGCTCAGTGCGCAACTGCTGCTGTTCAGGCGTGTATTCGAGGTGCACGGCCCCTCCAGGAGTCTCGCTTCGCGTCGCCCGTGTGCGGCGGCGCACACAGTAGAACGTGTTGCAAGAATCCGGAAGGGGCGCGGGCCGGCTGCCCGGATGTCAGCGTTTGACGGCGCGCAGCACGACGAACTTGGGGTCGCCGGCCACCGTGGTGCAGTTGCCGAAGATGCGGCGGAGCTGGGTGTGGTACGCGAGATGCCGGTTGCCCACCACCCACAGTTCGCCGCCCTGGCGCAGCGCGGTGCGCGCGCCGTGGAACATGGTGCGGGCGGTCGCGTCCGTGGTGGCCTGGTGCGAGTGGAACGGCGGGTTGCAGAGGACGAGGTCGGCGCCGCCGGGCTCCGCGCCGTCCAGTCCGTCGCCGACCACGAAGCGGGCCTCGGCGTCCGGTCCGGCGTTGGCCCGGAAGGTCGCCTCGGCGGAGGCGAGGGCCTGATAGGACTCGTCGACGAAGGTGAGCGAGGCCTCGGGGTCGGCGAGTGCGGCGGCCAGGCCGAGCACTCCGTTCCCGCAGCCGAGGTCGACTACCCGGTCGGGGCCGCTGCGCGCCGGAAGGTGCTTGAGGAAGAAGCGGGTACCGATGTCGAGCCGCTCCGCGCAGAAGATCCCGGCGTGGTTGACCACCGTGCGGCCGGCGACGGCCCCGACGTCGTCGGGCAGCTCGTAGTGGTACGGCCAGGGGCTGGGGGTGCGGGTCAGGGAGGGGTCCGGCGTGCAGTGGATGAGCCGGGCCTTCTTGACCGCGAGCGAGGTGCGGGTGGGGCCGATGATCCGCTCGAACAGCTTGAGGGTGGAGGTGTGGATCTCCTTCACCATGCCGGTGCCGATGACGACCGTGCCGGCGTGGACGGCGGGGGCGAGCCGGTGCAGCTGGTCCTCGAGGAGCGCGAGGCTCTTGGGCACACGGACGAGCAGGACGTCGATCCGGTCCGGCGGCGCCTCCCGGGCGGACAGCAGGTGCACGGCGTCCGGATCGGTACCGTTGCGTTCCAGGTTCGCCGCAGTCGCCCGCTGCGCGAGGTAGGAGTCGGTGATCTGTACGGGGCGGTGCGCGGCCAGCACCGTGGCCAGCGCGCCCCAGCGGTCGCCGACGATCACGACGCGGCCGGAGAGGCCGACCGGCTCGGCCCCGTCGATCCCCTCCAGGTGCCGCAGCAGGTATTCGTCGGACGCGTCCCAGGCTCGGAACGGGTCGCGGGGGTTCTCGGGGAATCGGGCGAGGTCGTAACCAGCCCCTGACGTCGTCAAACGGTTCATATTGTGTTCAGGCTAACCGAGCAGCGCCGTACGCCCCGCACAACCTGCCGCCGGCGAGCGCCCGCGCAGCGCCACCGCCGCGGTGCGGCCCGGCGCCCCGGTGCCACCGGCGGGCGCCGGTGGCCACCGCGGGCGCCGGGCCGGGGTGCCTACGGCAGCTGCTTGTCGAGGGCCGCCCTGCCCTCCCTGGCAAGCCTGCGTTCCGCCCACTCGAGATTCCCGGGTGTCAGGTCGCGCCCGGAGGCGAGGACCACGTCCTCCGCCGAGGGATGGTCGCTGGCACCGGTGTGCAGAAGGCTGTCGGGGGTCACGCCCCGTGCGGATATGGATTCGGGCTCGTCGCTCATGCCGCCTCCTCGTCCTTGCGGCAATTCTCGCCCCCCTCCGACGGGGGCGCATCCGATGCCCGCACCGACCCTCACTTGACCTGCACATGATAGGTACGCAGCGTTCACACCTCGGTCACGGTGCGTGTGGAAGGCTCCCGCTGACCACCAAGCAACACGACCACCGCGGAGCCGCCCCCCACCCTGTGACGGCGCCGCGGTGCCCGTATTTCCGGAGAGGACACCCCACATGTCCCGTCGTCACCTTTTCCACCGGCGCCCCCTGCTGGCCACGCTCGCCGCGTTCGCCGTGCTCGGCGGAACCGCTGCCGCCGCACCGGCCGCGACACCCGAGGCTCCGGCGCGGTCCGCAAGCCCGCTCGGCGCCCTGGACGACACGTACTACCAGGACGCGCTCGGCAAGACCGGCACCGCGCTCAAGGGCGCCCTGCACACGATCATCAGCGACCAGACCAAGCTCAGCTACAGCCAGGTCTGGGACGCGCTCAAGGCCACCGACGAGGACCCGGCCAACGCCTCGAACGTGATCCTCCTCTACACCGGCCGCTCCGAACCCAAGAGCGACAACGGCGGCAACGTCGGCCAGTGGAACCGGGAGCACGTCTGGGCCAAGTCGCACGGCGACTTCGGCACGGCCACGGGCCCCGGCACCGACATCCACCATCTGCGCCCGGAAGACGTGTCGGTCAACTCCACACGCGGCAACAAGGACTTCGACAACGGCGGCACCGAGCTGGGCGACGCACCCGGCAACTACACCGACGGCGACTCCTTCGAACCGCGCGACGCGGTCAAGGGCGACGTGGCCCGCATGATCCTCTACATGGCGGTGCGCTACGAGGGCGACGACTCGTTCGCCGACCTCGAACCCAATGACAGCGTGTCGAACGGCTCCGCACCGAACATCGGCCGGCTCTCGGTACTGAAGACGTGGAGCGAGCAGGACCCGCCGGACACCTTCGAGCAGCGGCGCAACGACGTCATATTCGATCAGTTCCAGCACAACCGGAACCCGTTCATCGACCACCCCGAGTGGGTGGAGGCCATCTGGTGACCTGACCCTCCCGGCTCACTCCGAGGCCGTCGCCGTGCACCGGGCGACGGCCTCCTCCCGGGAAGCGAAGGAGCGCGTGGCCCCGTCCTCCTCGCCCGGCTCCCGCAGACGGCCGTCCGGGTCGGCCACGGCGGTCCGCCTGCCGTCGGCGGCGAGCCTGGCCAGCCCGCTGCGCAGCATCGCCCGGGCCACGGTGTCGATGTCCGTCACCCGCACCAGATCGAGCACCACGGCGCCGGTCCGCCCCTTTCCCGCTTCGTCCAGGGCGTACAGGACCCGCTCCGCCGCGGTGAAGTCCAGTGCTCCCTGGGCGGCGGCGACCGCCACCCCGCTGTGGCCGGCGCGCTCGCCGCCGGTCTCCGGCCCGCCCGGCAGGTCGCCGGCCGTGGTGACCAGAGTGACGGTTGAGCCCGCCAGCGCCGGGTTGTACATGAGGTGCAGGCCGAGGCGCTCCGAGAGCATCCCGATCGCCAGATGTCCCCGCACGGACGTCCCGGTCCGATCGAGCAGCGGGCTGTACGCCGCCAGCCCGAACCGGGCCGGCCCGGCGGCGATCAACCCGCCGGACACGCCGCTCTTGGCGGGCAGCCCCACCCGGAGCAGCCAGTCGCCCGACGCGTCGTACATGCCGCAGGTCGCCATCACGGCGAGCACCTGGGCGGCGACGGGTTCGGCCACCACCCTGTCCCCGGTGAGCGGATTGACGCCGCCGTGCGCCAGGGTCGCCGCCATCGCGGCGAGGTCCAGGGCCGTGACCCGTACCGAGCACTGCCGGAAGTACGTCTCCACCGCCGCCACCGGGTCCACGGGCAGGGGCCCGGTGCTGCGGATGAGGTAGGCGAGAGCGCGGTTGCGGTCCCCGGTGGCGGCCTCGGAGGCGTACACCTCCTCGTCGACGTCGAGCCTGCGGCCGGCGAAGCGGCTCAGGCAGTCGAGGATGCGTCCGAACCTCGGCGCGACGGGGGTGTCCGGGATGAGCGCCGTGGTGACGATGGCACCGGCGTTGACCATCGCGTTGGCCGGGCGCCCGGTGGAGCGCTCCAGACTGATGGCGTTGAACGCCTCGCCGCTGGGCTCGGCGTTCACCCAGCGGGACACCTCGTCGAGGCCCAGGAGGGACAGGGCCAGTGCGTAGACGAACGGCTTCGACACGGACTGGATGGTGAACGGGGCGCCGGCATCGCCCGTGCTGTACCGGTGACCGTCCATGCTGATCAGGGCCAGACCAAAGGCGCCCGGGTCGGCCAGGGCCAGTTCAGGGATGTAGTCGGCGAGTTCGCCTTCGCCGACCCCCGCGTACCTGGAGTGCAGTTCTCGCAGCGCGTCCGTGACCGCGCCGGTGGCAGGGCTCACCCGGTCCCGGCCGTCAGCCGCGCTCGGCCTGGGCGATCCGGGGGAACGACTTGACGCCGGCGGCCTTGCGGCTGTTGGCGTGCTGACTGACCGTCCGGTCCGGCGGTGCGTCGGCGAAGCCGAGCACCACGGAGTCGAGGACCTTGCCGGACGCGTCCACGAACTCCACCCGCACGGCATAGAAGGCGGCCTCGTCGGTGCGGTTGGTCACCCGCACGAGGGCGCTGCGGAACTGCTCCGATGCCGCGACCGGGAGTCCGTTGACGGAAACGTCCTCGACGGCGTTGCCCTTGCCCTCGACACCCTCCAGCGTCGCCACCGCCTTCTGCCGGTTGCGTTCCACGTCGGCGGAGACCGAGGCCGCGAAGTCGTCCTGGGTGCGCGGGCTCTCGGTGGCCGTGGCCGTCCTGGCCGGCTCCGGGGACACGGTCTGGACGCTTCGGGCCGTTCCCTGCGACGAACTGTCGTCGCTGTCGCAGGCCGCGGTGCCGCCGACGATCAGCGCGGCGAGCAGGGCGGGGGTCAGGCTGCGGGCGGCGCGGCGGCCGGGGGCACGCCGCGCGGGACTGGTCTGGTTCACGGACGCTCCGTCTGCTGGGAAGTACGAAGGGAAGTAGAGGCCGACGAGAGGAGGGCCGGCCGCGGGGCCGGTTCCAGGGTGGTCATGCCGCGTCCTCGCCGAAGACGTCGCGGAGCCGCTGCTCACCGAGGGTGTCCAGATTGCTGTGGAGCAGTTCGGCTCCGCCGCCGGGGAGCGCCTCGCCGATCCGGTCGGGCACCTCGTTCATGGTGAGCAGGAACAGGGCCGAAGTGCCGGGCGTGATCTTCTCCTTGACCTCGGCGATGAAGTCGTCGTCGATCCCGACGTCGGCCAGCTTTCCGCCGAGCGCTCCGGCGGCCGCGCCAATGGCTGCGCCGAGCAACGGCATCAGGAAGATCAGGCCGAACAGCATGCCCCAGAAGGTGCCGCTGAGAGCGCCCGCGCCGACCAGGTTGAGCAGCTGTTTCGTTCGCGGCTTCGCACGGTCGGCGGGCCAGCTGACGACGGCCGCGTCGAGGATCTTGATCAGTCCCTCCTTCTGAAGGGATTTCAGCGCTGTCTCCACGTCCTCCGCGCCTTCGGCCGACTGGAACTTCCACACGGTGAGCGTGGACATCGCGCATACCTCCCGAACCCTGGAATGACCAACTCGCCCATATTAGGATCAAAAGGTATGAATTGACTCGTCGAATCACCCGCTCGCACGGCAGTGCGCACAAGTCCCCCGGGAGGGAACTGATGGATACGGACGCCCTGACCGCCGGTCTGCTGCAAGAGCTCCGCGCGGCCAAGCCCTATCCGGCCCTGTCCCTGACCATGCCGACGCACCGGCGCGCACCGGACAACGCCCAGGACGCCGTTCGGCTGCGCAACCTGGTGTCCGAGGCCGGCAGCCGGCTCGACGCCGACCCCGACGCCAACCGCGAGGTGCGCGCGGCGGTCAGGCAGCAGCTCGACCGGGCGGTAGACGAGGTCGACCCGCGCCGCGCCCTGGACGCACTGGTGATCCTCGCGACGGCCGACGAGTTCCAGATCTGGCAGCTGCCCCGCACCGCACCCGAACGGGTGGTTCTCAGCGACACCTACCTGACCCGCAACCTGGTCGCCGCGAAGGCGCAGGCGCAGCCGTTCTGGACGCTCACCGTGTCCGCGGACCACGCCGCCTTGTTCAGCGGAACGTCCGACGCCGCGCACGAGGAGCACATCGGCGGGTTCCCGCTGACCGCTCCGCGGGAGGCGCCCAACCCGCAGCGCGAGGAACGGATCGGTGACACGCCGAGCACGTTCACCGACGAGGAGACCCGGCAGTTCATGCGCACGGTGGACGAGAAGCTGCGCGGGGTGCTGGCCACCGATCCGCGCCCGCTCTACCTGGTGGGCCTCGCCCCCGCGCTCGCGCTGCTCGACGAGGTCGGCGAGGTCGCCAAGGACGCGGTGGGGCGGGTCACCAAGGGCGCGCCCGCCGACACCTCGCCCAGTGATCTGCTGACCGAACTGCGCCCCGCGCTGGAGGCCCGGCAGAAGCGGTTCGCCGCGGAGATCGACGGCAAGCTGGACGAGGCCCGCGGGCGGCGTGCCTTCGCCGGTGGACTCGACGAGGTGTGGGCCGCCGTACGGGAGGGGCGCGCCGGCCTGGTGGCGGTGGAGGAGCACTACCAGCAGACGGTGCGGGTCGACCGGGAGCACCTGGTGCCGGTGAGCGGCGACGCGGTGGACCCGGCGGACGGCAGCGTCCGCGAGGACATCGTCGACGAGCTGGTCGAAGCGGCGCTGGACAGCGGCGCCGATGTCGTGTTCGTCGCGGACGACTCGCTCAAGGAGCACGGACGGATCGCGGCGGCACTGCGTTACTGAGCGGATGGCTCCGGCCCGGGCCCTTTTGTCACACTGGAGGTGTCCCCCGGGCCCAAGCCACCGAGAGGAGAACGCGTCATGCCACGCGGATCGAATCGGAAGCGGGTACGGCAGTACGAGCACATCAAGGAGAGCGCCCAGGAGCGCGGCGTCAGCGAGGACCGTGCCGAGGAGATCGCCGCCCGGACCGTGAACAAGGAGCGTGCCCGCGCCGGTGAGTCGCAGACCGCGAGCCGTACGTCGGTCGAGGACATCTCGTCCTCGCGGCGTGGCGGACTCCGCTCGCACAGCGGTGCCGCGGGCCCCACCCGCGACCAGCTCTACGAAGAGGCGAAGCACAGGAACGTCAAGGGTCGTTCGGCCATGACGAAGGCGGAGCTGGCCCGCGCGGTCGGCCGCTGACCCCAGCACGGCGAAGGCCCGGACGGCGCGTCCGTCCGGGCCTTCGCCGTACCCTCATCCCTCCCAGGTCCAGTCCGCCACCTCCGGCAGGTCCGTCCCGTGGGCGCGGATCCAGTCGTGGTGGCGGGTCCGGGTGTCCGCCATCTCCTGGCGCACCGCCACCGCACGGCCTCCCAGGCCGGGGACACGGTCGATGACGTCCATGACCAGGCGGTAGCGGTCGAGGTCGTTGCGGACCACCATGTCGAAGGGCGTGGTGGTCGTGCCCTCCTCCTTGTAGCCCCTGACGTGCAGCTGGGCGTGTCCGGTGCGGCGGTAGGCCAGCCGGTGGATCAGCCAGGGATAGCCGTGGTAGGCGAAGATCACCGGCTTGTCGCGGGTGAACAGGGCGTCGTACTCGGAGTCCGGCATCCCGTGCGGATGCTCGGAGTGGGGCATGATCCGGGCCATGTCGACGACGTTCACCACCCGCACGGACAGTTCGGGCAGATGCCGTCGCAGCAGTCCGGCGGCCGCGAGGACCTCAAGGGTGGGTACGTCCCCTGCGCAGGCGAGCACGACGTCGGGTTCGCGGCTGCCGTCCTCGGTGCCCGCCCACTCCCAGACACCCGCGCCGCGCGCGCAGTGCGCGCGGGCCTGGTCGAGGGTGAGCCAGTCGAAGCTCGGCTGCTTGCCGGCCACGATCACGTTCACGTAGTCGCGGCTGCGCAGTGCGTGGTCGGCCACGGAGAGCAGGGTGTTCGTGTCCGGGGGCAGGTAGACACGTACGACCTCGGGGCTCTTGTTCAGGATGTGGTCGACGAAGCCCGGGTCCTGGTGCGAGAAGCCGTTGTGGTCCTGGCGCCAGACGTGTGAGGTCAGCAGGTAGTTGAGGGAGGCGATGGGGCGGCGCCACGGCAGCCGCCGCGAGGTCCGCAGCCACTTGATGTGCTGGTTGACCATCGAGTCGACGATGTGGGCGAACGCCTCGTAGCAGGAGAAGAGTCCGTGCCGGCCCGTGAGCAGATAGCCCTCCAGCCAGCCCTGGCACAGGTGCTCGGAGAGCACCTCCATGACCCGGCCGTCGCGGGCGAGATGTTCGTCGGTCGGCAGGGTGTCAGCCTGCCAGGCCTTTCCGGTGGCCTCGTACAGCGCGTCGAGGCGGTTGGACGCGGTCTCGTCGGGGCCGACGACCCGGAAGTCCCGCCGGTCGGCGGTGGCCGCCATGACGGCCTCCAGCAGGCCGCCGAGTACCCGGGTCGGTTCGTGGAGGACGGTCCCCGGCCTGTCCACCTGCACGGCGTGCTCGTCGAGAGCCGGCATCGGCAGATCGCGCAGCAGCAGCCCGCCGTTGGCGTACGGGGTGGCGCCGAGCCGCGCCTCGCCTTCCGGCACACAGGCGAGGACCTGGTCCGTGGGGCGTCCCTCGGAGTCGAAGAGTTCATCGGGCCGGTACGAGCGCAGCCAGCGCTCCAGCTGCCCCAGGTGCTCCGGGTTGTCGCGGACCCCGGGCAGCGGGACCTGGTGGGCGCGCCAGGTGCCCTCGACGGGCAGTCCGTCGACCTCGGCGGGCCCCGTCCAGCCCTTGGGGGTACGCAGCACGATCATGGGCCAGCGCGGCCGTCCGGTCTCACCGCCGGTCCGGGCGGCATCCTGGAGCTCCCGGATGCGGTCGACGGCGCGGTCCATCGCGGCGGCCATCGCCCGGTGCACCGTGAGGGGGTCGTCCCCCGCCACGTACAGGGGCTCGTGACCGTAGCCGCGCAGCAGGGCGTCGAGTTCCGAGTCCGGGAGGCGGGCGAGCACGGTCGGGTTGGCGATCTTGTAGCCGTTGAGGTGGAGGACGGGAAGGACGGCCCCGTCATGCACGGGATCGAGGAACTTGTTGGCGTGCCACGAACCGGCGAGCGGTCCGGTCTCCGCCTCGCCGTCACCGATGACGCAGGTGACCAGCAGGTCCGGGTGGTCGAGTGCGGCGCCGTACGCGTGGGCCAGGGCGTAGCCCAGTTCGCCGCCCTCGTGGATGGAGCCAGGGGTCTCCGGCGCGACGTGGCTGGGCACGCCGCCGGGGAAGGAGAACTGCTTGAACAGCAGCGCCATCCCCGCCGCGTCCCTGCTGACGTCGGGGTACGTCTTTGAGTAGCTGCCCTCCAGCCAGGAGTTGGCGAGGACGGCGGGGCCGCCGTGCCCGGGGCCCCAGACGCAGAGCGCGTCGGTGCCGCGCGAGGCGATGACGCGGTTGAGGTGGGTGTACACGAGGTTGAGGCCCGGCGAGGTGCCCCAGTGGCCGAGGAGCCGGGGTTTGATGTCCTCGGGGACGAGCGGCCGGGCCAGCAACGGATTGTCCATCAGGTAGATCTGCCCGACGGCGAGATAGTTGGCGGCCCGCCAGTGCGCGTCGAGCGCGGCGATCTCTTCGTCGGTCGGGCCGGTCGTCGACGCGGACGGCGGGGCGTCACTCATGGTCACCTCTCAGCTGGCGGGTGCGGTGGTCCGGTTACCTCGGCTCGGGGCCGTACCAGACGGTGGTGGCGTTGCAGAACTCGCGGATGCCGTGACCGGCGAGCTCACGTCCGTATCCGGAGCGCTTCACCCCGCCGAACGGCAGCGCGGGGTGCGAGGCCGTCATTCCGTTGAAGAACACACCGCCCGCCTCCAGGTCACGGATGCAGCGCCGGCTCTCCTCGGCGTCGCGGGTCCAGACGTTGGAACTGAGCCCGAAGGGCGTGTCGTTGGCCAGCGCCAGGGCCTCGTCGAGGCTCTCGGCCCGGTAGAGCGTGGCGACGGGGCCGAAGGTCTCCTCGTGGTGGATGCGCATGGCGGGAGTGATCCCGGCGAGGACCGTCGGGGCGTAGAACCAGCCGCGCTCCAGTCCGCCGGTCAGACCCTCGGGCCGGCCGCCGCCGCACAGGGCGGTCGCGCCGTGGCGTACGGCGTCGTCGACGAGCTCCTCCAGGTCGGTGCGCCCCTGTTCGCTGGCGAGCGGACCGATGTCGGTGGACTCCTCCAGCGGATCGCCCACGGTCAGGTCGCGCATGCCCACGGTGAAGCGTTCGGCGAACTCCTCGTACACCTGCGTGTGCACGATGAACCGCTTGGCCGCGATGCAGGACTGTCCGTTGTTCTGGACGCGGGCGGTGACCGCCGTGCGGGCCGCCTTGGCCACGTCGGCGGAGGGCAGGACGAGATAGGGGTCGCTGCCGCCGAGCTCCAGGACGGTGTGCTTGACCTCGTCCCCCGCGACGGCCGCCACGGCGCGGCCGGCCGGTTCGCTGCCGGTCAGGGTCGCCGCGGCCACCCTGCGGTCGCGAAGGATCGCCTCGACCGCTCCGGAGCCCACCAGAAGCGTCTGGAAGCACCCGGCGGGGAATCCGGCCCGGTGGAACAGGTCGCCCAGGTACAGCGCGGTCTGCGGCACGTTCGAGGCGTGCTTCAGCAGACCCGTGTTGCCGGCCATGAGTGCGGGCGCCGCGAACCGCACGACCTGCCAGAGCGGGAAGTTCCACGGCATCACGGCGAGCACGGTGCCCAGCGGCCGGTAGTGGACGTACGCGCGGGAGGCGCCGGAGTCCTCGACATCGGCGGGCGAGGGGTGCTCGTCAGCGAGCAGTCCCTCGGCGTGGGCCGCGTACCAGCGCATGGCCTTGGCACACTTCGCCGCTTCGGCCCGGGACGCCTTGAGGGGCTTGCCCATCTCCAGGGTCATGGTGCGGGCGATGTCCTGCTGGTCCTCGTCGAGGAGGTCCGCGGCGCGGTTGAGCAGCCGGGACCGTTCGCCGAATCCGGTGGTGCGGTAGGCGCGGAAGGCGGCGTCCGCCGCGGCGAGCCGCCGCTCGATCTCGTCCGCCCCCTGGGCGTCGAACGTTCTGAGGGTCTCGCCGTTCGCGGGGTTGACCGTCGCGATGGGCATGACTGTGGCCTCCTTGCCTCGGTACTTCGACCGTGCCGCGCCACCGGCACCGGCGCAACGCGGGCCCCCGCCCTCCGCATACCCGACCGGCGCGGACCATGCATGCCTGAGGCATGCGATCCGCGCCGGAGGGGGCAGGGGTGGGTCGGGAGTGTCGGGGCCGCTTCGTGCGGCGTGCCTCAGACGAGGGCGGGGGCGTCGGTCCGGCGCGGTGCGGCCTCGGGGAACTCCTCGACCACGGCGGCCGGTGCCCGGCGGGACTCGCGGACCCCGGGCAGCGGCGGCAGCGGCACCAGCTCGATGTGCTGGGGCTCCTGCGCGTAGCGGGTGAACCAGACGACCTTGCCCTCGGCCGTCCGGCAGGTGCCCCAGCTGTCGCTGAGGGCCATGACGCGGCTGAGGCCGCCGCCCTCGTGGAGCAGCCGCGGCATGTCGGAACCGTTGTCGGCGACGGAGACCGTGAGGTGCCGTCCGGACCAGCGGAGTTCGAGGACACAGGTGTTGTCGTCGCCGACGTGCCGCTGGACGTTGGTCAGCAGCTCTTCCACAGCACGGCACACGGGCCGGATGTGGAGTTCGAGACTCCAGTGGCGGAGGTGTGCGGCGACTATCCGTCGCAGCTGGGACACACGCTCTGCCGATACCTGGAGTTCGACCAGATAGTGCCGGTCGAGTGGAACGGTCATCGTCGAGGCTCCTCACATCGAGGCCCACTTGCTTCGCCTCGTCGAACGAACGACCCCCGAATACGAAGAGTGAGCAGATGTCACTTCTGGGTCACTCCTCAGAGTGAGGCCGCAGGGCCGGATGCGCAACACATCCGGCCCAGCACCCCCGGTGACCGGCACACATGTGCCCGGTGGACAGGGGCGTCGGCCTCACCGCAGGGCGGACAGCACCCGGTCCGGAGCGAGCGGGAGAGTGCGCAGCCGGACACCGGTGGCGTGGTGGAAGGCGTTGCCGAGGGCCGCGGCCGCGCCGACGATGCCGATCTCTCCGATGCCCTTGCTGCCCATGGGGTTGAGATGCGGGTCGTCCTCGTCGATCCAGTACGCCTCCAGGCCGGTCACATCGGCGCAGGCCGGCACGTGGTACGAGGCGAGGTCACTCTCCGTGAAGTCCCCGAAGACCGGATCGAGTGAGCTGCTCTCGGTCAAAGCCATACCGAGCCCCATGGTCATGCCGCCGATGAACTGGGAGCGTCCGGTACGGGAGTTGAGGATGTGACCGGCGGCGAAGACCCCGAGCATCCGGCGTACGCGGACCTCACCGGTCCGCGAGTCGACCGCGACCTCCGCGAAGTGGGCCCCGAACGCGTGGCGCGCGTGGGGCGACTCCTCGGCCGTCTCGTCGGTGGTGTCCGCGGTGACGGTCACTCCGGCAGCGGGCAGCGGTCCGGAGCTCTCGCCGAGCCGCTCCACGAGGGCGGTGGCCGCCTTGTGTACGGACCAGCCCCAGGAGGCGGTGCCGGAGGAACCTCCGGCCAGCGGGGCGTCCGGCAGATCACTGTCACCGATGTCGACGGTCACGTTCTCCACCGGCGTCTCCAGCACGTGTGCGGCGATCTGGGCCAGGACGGTCCGGGCACCGGTGCCGATGTCGGTGGCGTTGACGGCGATGCGGTAGGAGCCGTCGGGGGCCGCGTGCGCCGAGGCGTGGGAGGCGGCGGCATAGACGGGGTACGTGGCGGCGGCGACGCCCGTGCCGAGCAGCAGGGGGCCTTCCCGGCGCACTGCCGGACGCGGGTCGCGGTCGTTCCAGCCGAAGCGGGCGGCCCCGTCCCGGAGACAGGCGGCGAGATTGCGGCTGCTGAACGGCTTGCCGGAGTCGGGCTCGGCGGCCGGGTCGTTGCGCAGGCGCAGTTCGACGGGGTCGAGCCCGAGCGCCGATGCGAGTTCGTCCATGGCCGATTCGAGGGCGTACATGCCGGGCGCCTCGCCCGGGGCGCGCATCCAGGACGGGCTCGGCACGTCGAGCGCGGCGACCCGGTGGACGGTCCGGCTGTGCGCGGATCCGTACATCACGCGGGCCGGCACGGCGGCCTGTTCAACGAACTCCTTGACGGTGGAGGTGTGGGTGCTGATCTCGTGGGCCACCGAGGTGAGGGTCCCGTCGCTCGAAGCGCCGAGCCGGACGCGCTGCACGGTGGGTGCCCGGTGGCCGACGACGGCGGCCATATGGCGCCGGGGCATGGCCAGTTCCACGGGACGTCCCGTGTGGAGCGCGGCCATGGCGGCGAGCACGGCCTGGGGGCGCGGAGTGCCCTTGCTGCCGAATCCGCCGCCGACGTGCTGCGACACGACGGTGACCTGGTCCGGCCGGAGTCCGAAGACGGTGGCGAGGCTGTCGCGCACCTTGGTGGCGCCCTGGCTGGAGTCGTACAGGGTGAGGCGCCCGTCCTGCGACCAGAGGGCGGTCGTGGCGTGCGGCTCCATGGGGTGGTTGTGCAGCGGCCCGATCGTGTACGTGGCGTCCACCTGGACGGGCGCCGCGGCGAACGCGCGGTCGACGTCGCCGCGTTCACGCACTGCCGGGTACCCCCCGTTGGCGGTCTCCGGCGTGTACAGGCCGTCGTGGTCGGCGGTGAGGACGGCGTCGTGCGCGGCGGTCTCATAGGTGATGTCCAGCGCCTCGGCGCCGGCCCGTGCGCCTTCGAGGGTGTCGGCCACCACCAGAGCGACCTGCCAGCCCCGGTGCGGCACACGGTCGTTCTGGAGCACGGCGAGGATCGGGTCGTCCGGCTCCCGGGTCCTCGGCGCGTTCTCGTGGGTGAGGACGGCGTGGACACCGGGGAGGGCGAGGGCGTCGGCGGTCCGGATCGCGGCGACCCGGCCGCGGGGCACGGTGGCGGGCACCGGCCAGGCGTACAGGCAGCCGGGCAGGTTGCGCTCGGCGGCGTAGCGGGCGACGCCGGTCACCTTGTCGCGGCCCTCGCGGCGGACGACGGGGGCGCCGAGCGGCTGGGGGCGTGGCTCATGGCGGAATCCTCGGCTGTTAAGGGGGCACCCGCTGGCGGGCGCCCCGGGGGGCGTGCGTCTTCAGGCACCGGCATCCTCAGGCACTGCATCCTCAGACGCCGGCATCCTCAGGCACTGGATCCTCAATGGCAGGCATCTGCGAGCGCAGGCGCCTTCAGGCGCGGGTGGTGAGTGCGGCCAGGGCATCGACGGCGAGGTGGCGGGCCAGAGTCACCTTGAACGCGTTGTCGCGCAGCGGCCTGGCCGCCGCCAGTTCGGCGTCCACCGCGCTCAGGTACACAGCGTCACCGGCGGGTGCGCCGCGCAGCGCCTCCTCGGCGGTGCGGGCGCGCCACGGCCGGTGGGCGAGTCCGCCGAACGCCAGCGCGGCGTGCTCGATCCGCCCTTCGCGCACACGGAGGACAGCCGCCACGGAGGCGAGGGCGAACGCGAACGAGGCCCGGTCACGGGCTTTGCGGTAGAGGGAGACCGTGCCCTCGGGAAGCGGAGGAAGGACCACTTCGGTGATCATTTCGTCCGGCCGGATCACCGTGTCCGCACTCGGGTCGTCCCCGGGCAGACGGTGGAATTCGGTGACGGCCACCGTCCGTTCACCATCCGGTCCGTACAGGAGGACCACGGCGTCGAGGGCGGCGAGCGCCACCGCCATGTCCGAAGGGTGGGTGGCCACGCACTCGGTGGAGTGACCGATGACCGCGAGGTCGCGGTGGGCGCCCTCACGGGCCGGGCAGCCGCTGCCGGGTTCCCGCT
Source organism: Streptomyces poriferorum (assembly GCF_019399235.1). Classification (GTDB taxonomy): domain Bacteria; phylum Actinomycetota; class Actinomycetes; order Streptomycetales; family Streptomycetaceae; genus Streptomyces; species Streptomyces poriferorum. The sequence continues at coordinate 17,141 of NZ_JAELVH010000078.1, forward strand.
TGTTGCAGGGCTTCGACGTGTCCTGGAAGTACGGGCAGCGGGTGCGCTGGAGCAGATTGCCGCCGGTGGTGGCCGTGTTGCGCAGTTGGCCCGACGCCCCGGCCAGCAGCGCCTGGGAGAGCGCGGGATAGCGCGTACGGACAGCGGGGTGGGCGGCCAGATCGCTGTTGCGGACGGTGGCCCCGATGCGCAGTCCGCCGTCGGCCGTGTCCGTCACCCGGTCCAGCGGCAGCCGGCTGACATCGATGAGGAGGCCGGGACTCTCCACGCCGAGTTTCATCAGGTCGACCAGGTTGGTGCCGCCGCCGAGGAACCGGGCCCCGGGACGGGCGGCGCTCTCGCGGACGGCCTCGGCGACCGATGCCGCGCGCAGATAGGCGAAGGGCTTCATGACGCGACATCCCCGATCGCCTCGACGATACGGGGGTACGCGCCGCACCGGCACAGGTTGCCGCTCATCCGTTCGCGGATCTCGGCGGCGTCGAGTGCCACCGGGCCGGTGACGGGCGCGGTGGGGGCGGTCGCGTGGGACGGGAAGCCGTCCTGCGCCTCGCCCAGCACGCCGATGCCCGAACAGATCTGCCCCGGCGTGCAGTAACCGCACTGGAGCGCGTCGCGCTCCAGAAAGGCCTCCTGGAGCGGGTGCAGCCGGTCGTCCGCGGCCAGGCCCTCGACCGTGGTGATCCGGGCTCCGTCCTGCGCCACGGCCAACAGCAGACAGCTGTTGGCGCGCCGGCCGTCCACGAGCACGGTGCAGGCGCCGCACTGACCATGGTCACAGCCCTTCTTCGCCCCGGTCAGGCCCAGGTGCAGGCGCAGCGTGTCCAGGACCGTGGTGCGGTGGTCGAGCGTCAGGGTGTGATCGGTTCCGTTGATGTTCAGGGTGAGGGTGGAACGGTCGCCGGCTGCCCGCCCCTCCCCCTCGCCGCTCCTCCCCCGGCTGGTCGGCTCCACGTGACGACACCTTTCGAGAGGTAGTTTTGTCTGCTTTCTACCAGTCCGGTGGCGGCTCCGCGTCGTGAACCCGGGGCGGCGTGGCGTTCGGCCTACTTGTTCTTCAGCCGCAGCCGGACCTCTTCCTCCTGGTCACCGGAGACCGTGCCGACGACCTGCACGGCGAAGGCGTCCGTCAGCCGCTCCCGGAGCCGGTCGACCGCCCAGTAGCCGCCCTGGACGTCGAGGGTGACGGGCTCACCGAGCGCCACCGACCCGGACACCACCCGGGCCTCGGCGACGTCGACGGTCACGACCCATGCCGTGGGCCGCTTGCCGTTGACGTCCTGGGGTACGTCGACCGAGGCCCGGTCGGTGACGAAGGCGGCCCGCAGCACGTCGAAGACCGTGCGCGCGTCGTCCTTCCCGCACCCGCTGACGACGACCGACACCTCGCGGCCGTCCCGGCTCTCCTCGGACTGCTGCTTTTCCTGTGTGCTGTTCACCGCGGTTCCTTCCCAAGGGGTCACTTCCAGGCTCGCCCCGCGGGCGGACGCCTGCGACACGGGCGGCCCGGAAGCCCTGCGAGTACCCGTGAACGAGCAGCCCACGCCGTTCCAAACATTTTCGACATCTATATCCACTTAAAACATGAATTCGATGCCAGGGTCGAGTGACGACCTCGTCCTGGGGTATCCGGCAAGCATGGATGTATCGGATGGAGCCCTGAATTCCCTGGCCATCACCCTCGCGGACGGACGGGGCGCGACCGGCGCGGTGCTGGGCGTCGTCGGCGTGGTCCTGGTGGCCGTGCTGATCGGCGCCTTCTGGCTGGGCAAGCGGCGGCGCGACCAGGAACTGCCGCCGCCCCGGCCCGAGGAGCAGCCGTTGGCACCGGACCACCGCACACACGTCGAGGAGCCCGACGTCCACGGCGACGACGCCTTCCCTCCGGATGGCCGCGGGCTGTCGCCCTACGAGCTCGGTGATCACGGGAACGAGACCCTCCACCGGGACGACGACGAGCGCCGCGACTGAGCGGCCCCCGCGTTCGGAACGAGGCAGGCGCCGTCCCGGCCCGGTGGCCGTCCCCCCGGAAGCGCCCCTTCTCCCGGTCTCCCCGCCTCCGGCCGGTCGGCCGCGTCACCGCGTGTTGCGGGAGCGGCCGCCCGCTCGCGTGTTGCGGGAGCGGCCGCCCGCGGAGAGGCTGGTGAGGGCCCTCAGGGCCACCGGCACACATCTGCCGCACCCCCCATGAAGGCAGTAGGACCATGACCGGAAGTACCTCTGGTACGGCATCCGCGCCCGCACCGCTGACCGGGCCGGCGGCGCCCTGCTGGGTCAATCTGATGACCCTGAACCTGGAGTCCGCCCAGGAGTTCTACGGCCCGGTGATGGGCTGGACGTTCCGGCCGGGCAAGCTCGGCCAGGAGTTCTCGGTCGCCCGCCGCGGCGACGTACCCGTCGCCGGGATCGGCGCCGTGGCGACCACCTTCCACGTCGCGGTGGCGTGGACGCCCTACTTCGCCGTCCAGGACGCCGATGCCACCGCTGCCCGGATCCGGGAGCGCAGCGGAACCGTGGCGGTCGGCCCCCTGACGCTGGGCAAGGGGCGCGGCGCACTGGCAGCCGACCGGGACGGTGCGGGCTTCGGCATCTGGGAGCGGACCGCGCCCGCGACGTCGCCGCCCGCCCCGGACGGGCATGCGCACGCCTGGCTGCGGCTGCGCACGCGCAACGCGTTCGACGCCGCCATCTTCTACGGCGAGGTCCTGGACTGGGCAAGCGGACGGCCCGGCTCCTGCGAGGTGGCGTACGCGAAGGACGAGGTGGTCGTCCGGTGCGGCGGGCGCCAGCTGGCCCGGATCAGTTCGGGCGCGCTCGAGGCCGCGCCCGACCCGCTGGTCCGCCCGCACTGGCAGGTCAATTTCCCGGTGGACGATGTCGCCGCCGCTGTGGCGTCGGCCCGGACGCTCGGCGGTTCACTGGTCGAGGAGCTGTCCCGGCCGGAGGGACGCGAGGCCACACTCATCGATCCGGACGGCGGGCTCTTCACCCTGACGGACGTCCACCACGCCGAGGACACCGGCGCGCCGTGACTCCGTGCGCCGTCACCGCTCTCCCCGACCACCGTGCGACCGGGCCAGCGCCCAGGCGGGGAAGACGAACCAGCAGATGAGGAACCACAGCGCCATCCCGCCCACCAGCCAGAGGGCGAGTGCGTTGTGCAGCGCCACACGCAGGATCAGCAGGAGCGCCGAGCACATCGTGCAGAACAGCAGGATCAGCCCGATCACGGTCAGGCGTGACGCCCAGGTGACCGTCCGCGGCTTCATCCGCCGCCCCGTGAGCAGCCGGTGGTACGACACGGGCCCGATGAGCGCGCCCGCCGTGGCGGAGCCGAACATCACCGTGACCACGTAGATCGTCCGGTCGGTGTCGGAGAGATCCGTGAAGCGCGGCTGGAAGACGACGGCGAGCAGGAAGCCGAAGAGGATCTGTACGCCGGTCTGGGCGACGCGCAGTTCCTGGAGCAGATCGGTCCACCGGCGGTCGGCCCGTTCCTCCTCCGTCTCCCGGCGCCCCCACCCGCGGTCCTGTCCCTGCTCCTCCTCGGGTGGGCTCACCGTGGACCTCCGTCCGCCTACGCACAGCGCCTGTACAGGCCGTGCCCCTTTTCCCACACGGTAGACCTCCGGCAACCGGGCCGCCCGCCGCGTCGCGGGACGCCGGCTCCCCGGCCCCTCTCAGCCGACGGGCAGCACGAGTGCGGGACGGTCCCACATCACCGCGGGCGGTGCGGCCCGCACGGTTCCGGTCCGCTGGGCGCCCACGCTCGCGTAGAAACCCTCGGCCGGCGGATGCGAGACGATGCGCACCTCGGTGAGTCCCGCCGCGTGCGCTTCTTCCCTCATGTGCCCGATGAGCAGACGCCCGATCCCGGCGCCCTGCGCGTCGTCGGCGACGAACATGAGGTCGAGCTCGGGCGGGTCGAGGATCAGGGAGTAGAAGCCGAGCAGCCGGCCGGTTGTCTCCCCCACGGCCGCGAAGACCCTGTGCGTCTCGACGTAGTCGTGGCCCACCCGGTAGCCGGCGACCATGGGCGCGTACGGGCCCTCGTAAGCGCGGGAAGTTCTCACGAGCCGGGTCAGGCGCTTCGTGTCCCGTGCACCGGCCCGCCTGATTCCGACGTCTTCGCCAAGGGCCCGGCGCGCTCGCGGCGTAATGCCTGATCTCATGCTCCGAGTATTACGCACCCGGGGTGGGACGGGACGCCACCAGGGACTTCAGGAGTTGCGGCGCGCCGTGCGCCACTCCTCGACGACGGCCTCGACATCGAACGGCTCGAGGTTCAGGAGCGGCCCGGGCGGCGGCCGCCTGACGGCCTCGGCGATCTTCTCGTTCACCTCGTCCAGCATCCGCCGCACCCGGGCCTCGGTCGGCGTCCCGGGCACGGCGGCGAGTGTTTCCTCCGCCTCCTTGCGCAGGGCCAGCGCCGGCGGAAGCACGGACATCCCCTCGCGCTCCATCTTCGCCTTGATCCACCAGGCCTCGTCGTACGGACGGTCGAGTCCTTCGAGGGGCTTGCCGAACCCGGGCAGCTGCGAGAAGTCGCCACGCTGCTCGGATTCCCGAATCTGCTTGTCGACCCATGACTCGAAGCTGACGCCCGCAGGTTTGCGCTCGGTCACCGTGATGCCCCTCTCGGAGATGCCTGTGGTGTGCCGCCCCTTCACGATACCCACGCCGTCCCGCGACGACCGGACCCGGCCGGGCGGGCAGACTCCGGGCCTTGCAACGCGGACGGCGGGGTACACGAGCAGCACGCCCGTCCGGACGACGACGGGACACGACCGAAAGGGATGGTGAGAGTGATGCACAGCCACACGCGAATCCGGACCCGGCGGGAGTGGTGACCATGACGACCGTAGTGATCATCGTCGCGGTGGCCCTGGTGGCGGTCTGCGCGGCTGCGTTCCTGTACACACGGCAGGCAGGCGGCCAGGGAATGCGGCGGCGCTTCGGACCCGAGTACGACCGGGCCGTCGCCGGCCACGACGGCGACACGAAGGCCGCCGAACGTGAGCTGCACGAGCGGTTGAAGCGGCACCGCTCCCTGCACGAGCGCCCCTTGACGCCCGAGGCGCGCGCCCAGTACTCGGAGCGCTGGACGCGGATCGAGGGCGGCTTCGTCGACGCGCCGCAGCAAGCCGTGGCAGAGGCGGACGTCCTGCTGGCCGAACTGGCCCGGGACCTCGGTTTCCCCGACGGCAGCGACTTCGGGGAGCAGAGCGCCGCGCTCTCCGTTCACCACGCCGAACACGTCAACGGCTATCGCCGGGTGCACGCCGCCAGGCAGGGCGACGACGGCACGGAGGACTTGCGGGAGGCGCTGCTGGAGGCACGCGGCCTGTTCGACGTCCTCGTATCGAACGGAACGGACCGACCTGTTCGTCGGCACGCGCACCACGCGGAAGGAAGTGGCAAGGCATGACGCACGACACCGGAAACATCCCGCCCGTCCCCAGCAACGTTCCCGAGGCGGCGAAGCAGCCCCGGACCACCGCTCCCGACGCAGGCGCGGACCGCGGCACCCGGGAGACCCGCACAGCGAGCGCCGGAGCGCCGGGCACCGCAGGAAGCCCGCGGCCGGACAGCACCCCGGACGCGAGGCCGCGGACGAAGACCCCCGCCTCGGCCTCGGCGCCCCTCAACGGGGAGGGTACGACGGATGCCGCCGACAGAAGTGCGGCCCACACGCTCCGCCCCCTCTTCCCGGAGGCCGACCACGACAAGCTCGCCCTGCGGATCCAGCACGCGGTGAGCGAGTTCGTCGAGAGCCCCCGCCGCGCGGTCGAGGAAGCCGAGAGCACGTTCGACACCGTCGTCGAGGGCCTCAAGGACGCACTCGAGGAGCACCGGCGCACACTCGGAACCGTCGGACGGGACGGTGATCCCGGAATGCGGACCGAGGAGCTGCGCGTCACGCTGCAGCACTACCGGGACCTCACCGAGCGGCTGCTGCGCGTGTGAGGCGCGGCCGCCCCCACGGGCCCGCGGGCGCGGCGGCTTTCCCGCAGGGAGGAACAGCCTCCCGACCCTGACATGACTCTGCCCCGGCGCGATCGCCGGGGCAGAGTCATGCGGTGCCGTGCCGCCGGCCGGTCAGCCGGCGGACACCACGAGGTCGTCGCGCAGCCGCCGCAGCGCGGCTTCCGGGATGCGCAGTCCGTCGCGCGCGTACCCGTCGATCCCTCCCCAGCGCTCGTCCATGGCGTCCAGCGCCGTTTCGAGGTAGCGGGGCCGGACCTCGATGATCGCGGAGGCGATCTCCGGGTCGCCGCCCGCGTCGAGATAGCTCTGCACGGACGGCCGGAAGGCGACCCGCATCACCGGGTTCACGGAGAGGAACTCCTCCCGCACGACATCGCGCGAGGCACCGAGCAGAAGCAGCAGCAGGGCCGCCCCCCAGCCCGCCCGGTCCTTGCCCGTCTTCCACTGCACGACGGGCAAGGACCGGGCGGGCTGGGGGGCGGCCCTGCTGCTGCTTCTGCTCGGTGCCTCGCGNGACCGTACGGATGCCGAGTACGGCCACCGTCCGGTCGTGCACCGGATCGTGCCCGCTGAGCTGACCCGAGCGCAGCACCACGCCGGGCCGCACCTGCCGGCCGGGCCCGAGAGCGATGCCGCCCAGATCCCGCAGGTTGAGAACAGAGGCTGCCGGGACGGCCCTGGCGGTTTGCACGATGAGATTCCTCTTTTCCCGACACGTATCCGAACTGATTTCGGCCTGGCCGGATCAAAAGTCGCATGATGTCGGGAAATCGACAAAGTAAAACGCCGGTGATCATCGATCGAGCGCGCCGGGCAGGCCCAGGGGTGCGCCAGAAGGGGCGCAC
>NZ_JAELVH010000079.1 GCF_019399235.1 Streptomyces poriferorum
GATGCTTGTGGCGGTGGCGACGCCGACCAGGGCTGAGACGTAGAGGCGGGCGGACAGGGGTGCGGTCCGCAGGACGAGCAAGGCGCCGATCCCGATGGCGATGAACCCGTCGATGACGAGCGGGAAGGCGTAGGTGAGCGCCGGGTGGATGTGGCTGGCGGCGGCCATCTGCCGCAGGGCGTCATAGGAAAGCGCGAAGGCTGCCACGGCCAGCAGCGCCACGCCTGTGCGGATCGCTGCGGTCAAGGGCACCGGGGCAGGGGAAGGTACCGCGGTGGAAGTGGGAGAAGGCAAGGGGGAGCGCTCCAGGAGTACGGAGATGAGACTGGTGTGGCCCGGTCGGGGGTGAGAGAGACCCGTCGCAACTCGTCGCGTGCCTGGTCAGGGCAGGTACGGGTGCGGAGGTGACATCGAGTCGACTCGTCACCGGGTCCCGACCCGTCACCGCGCTGACCTGCGCGGAGACGAGTCGCGACGGGTCGTGCCGGGTCAGGCCCCGGTCGTCGTTTCGGGTGCGGGCTCCGGGCAGTAGCGTGCCCAGGAGTCGGTGAAATGCAGTAGGGCGTAGCCCCGGGCCTGGACGTTGCCATGGAAGCGGCGGGGTGCGGAGCTGATGCCGTACTCCTTGAGCAGGATCTGCAGGCCCCGAGGAGTCAGGCCGTTGGTGGTGTACTCCGGCCAGGGGGTCTCGGCGTCCTGGTTGAGGATGTCGAGGAGCCGGCTGGTGCGGAGAGCCGGCGGATTGCCTTCGATGGCGAAGGCGCGGCGGATGTCGGCCAGGAGGCGGATGCCGAGGCTACTGCTGTCCTGGTCCTGCTCGGCCTCGTGCTTGGCCATGACCCGGCAGGCTGTGCGGGCAAGGTCGGGCCACGTCCCGCCGGCGAGGTCGGCAACGGTCACCAGCGGCTGCCAGGTGTCGGCCGCGCGGTCTTCGACCGGCATGGCCGGTGTCAGCTCCATCGCCTCGGCGTGCAGCGGGGCCAACCAGGCGAGGAGCCGGTCGCGCAGCGCGTGGAGGGGCGGGGTGTCACGGAAGGTACGGAACTCCGCCACCTTCTCGCCCGGCCTGCGGCGCCGCATCCGGATGACAATCGACCGGTCCATGATCGTGTCCGGCAGGTCGCCGATGCCGGCGAGGGCTGCCATGGCGAACGTGGGGAACTTCGAGACCTCGTGGTTGGGTCCGGAAACCCGCAGGGTGGGGCGGTTACGCTGGTGCCCCGCGTTGAGCAGGCCGCGCATCTCCTCGTTCTTCTCCGCGACCTTCGCGGAGCCGAAGAGAGTGTCGGCCTCGTCGACCAGCAGGGTGGGCGGTGTGGCGGTGATCGACCGGAACACCGCGGCGGCTGACGCGTTGACCGTGATTAGCGGATCGTGGACGCTCTCGGTGATCACGTCCAGCAGCCGCGACTTGCCGCACCGCTTCGCCGGCCCGACCACAGCCAGGCGCGGGGCGTGCTGCCATGCCGTCTGCAGATGAGTCGCCGCCACCCACAACGTCACGGCCGTGAACGCTTCCTCGCTCGGCAGTACGACGTAACGGCGGATCTGCTCCAGCAGCTCCGTCAGCACCTGATCCCCCTCGGATACCGGGGCAGTCTCGGAGACGGCTGCGGGCGGCTTTCCCGGTGAAGCAGGGTGGCCCGTCGACTGGCCGGGTATGGCCACCGGCGGCCACGAAGGCTTGTCAGGGGTGGAATAGGGCTCGGTTGCCGCGTGTTCCACGGGGCAGCTCCTCGTCTGGCGGTGGTGGGCTTGCCTGCCCTTGCCGCCGGGTTGGTTCTTCCAGGGCCGTTCGGGGCTGCTCGGGCCTCCGGCGTTGCCTCGCCGGAGGCCCACTTCGTACCCCGAGGGAACACGGACCGTACGTCCACTCCTGCCGACAGTCCAGCGATTCTGTGTCAGCTCAACGCAGAATGCTTTGCTACGCTGCCGTCCCTTCATGCCGCCAGCCCGAGCAGATCCAGCAGATCTGCGGTCACGACGCGGTAGGCGTTGCCGAGCCGCAGGACCTTGCACGGGTACGCGCCCCGCTTCGCCAGCTCATACCCCTTGCTTCGGCCGAGGCCCAGGGCTCGATTGCTTGTTTCCAGGTCAACGGCTACCGGCAAGGCCAACAGGTCTTCCCGGCTCATGCCCTTGGGCTGTCCCCCTGTGGTGTTATCGCGCATGCGGCATCCCTTTCGGTGCAGCCCTCGGCGAACGTGGTCATCCCGTCCGGCTCCAGGCGTCTACCAATCAGCATCCTCAAGCTAATGTGTCTACATGACACAACGTCGTTCGGATGATGAAGAGGATGACTTCCCGGAGTGGGTGGACCGGGTCCAGGCAAACGTGGCCGGTGAGGTCCGCCGGAGAAGGCGGGAGATGGGGTGGAGTGCGCAGGATCTGGCCGATCGGTGCGAGGGGCTCGGGCATCCCATTCCCCGCAACGTGATTGCCAACATGGAGTCGGGCCGTCGGGCTGGCCTCCCGCTGGTCGACGTCATCGTCCTCGCCGCCGCGTTGGAGACGTATCCGGCCTGTCTGATCTTCCCGGTCGGTTACGTCGACCGGACGCAGGAACTCCCCCTCCAGGGCCTCGTGCCGACATGGGACGCTCTGCGGCGCTTCACCGGTGAAGAGGAAGTGTTCGGCCATGACTCGGGCCTCGTGCCCGACTTCGAAGTCCACACCAGCCTGGTGCGCACTGCCCTGGCCGCGATCGAGGAGGAGGAGCGGGCACGGTTCGCTGCCAAGACAGCGACCAGCCGCGCCCAGCAGGAAGAAGCCGAACGCCAGCGGACCGCATACGCCGACCAGGCCCTCTCCGCCAAGTACAAACTCCGCTATCTCCGCCGGGAACTCCGCGACGACGGAGCCATCCCACCCGATCTTCCACCCACACTCCACGACGTGGACCCGCCTGAATGGGCACCTGAGACCACCTCGGAGGTACGCCCTTGAAGGGCTCCACCCACCGCCGCTGCTACTGCCGCGACCCCAAGACCGGAAAGCCGCTCGGCAAGAATTGCCCCAAGCTCGCCGGCCGCAAGCACGGCTCCTACTCCGTACGCCAGGAACTCCCGCCCCGTGCCGACGGAACCCGCCGCTCGTTCAGCCGTGCCGGCTACGAGAGCCTCAAAGCCGCACAAGCCGAACTCGACCACATACGCGCGCTCCTCGGCCTTGCCGACGCCGACGACTCCGAAGGTCTGGATCAGATCGCCGAGTTGCTGGAAAAGGTGGCAGATGAGAAGGCCCCGCTGCCGGACATCGAGTCGACCCGTCGTCGGCTGAGCCACGGCTTGGACCTCACCAGTCGCCTCACGGTCGGCGACTGGCTAGATATCTGGCTGGCGGGCAAGAAGGGGCGGCAGAGCGCGATCAGCCGCGACGAGAGCAATATCCGTGTCCACCTCCAGCCGCGCATCGGACACTTGCGCCTCGACCGCCTGCGGGTCACTCACCTGTCGGAGATGTTCGAGGCCATAGCCGAGGCCAACGTCGAGATCGCCGAAGGAAACGCCGCACGGCGCAAAGCGGTCGAGGATCTCGCACAGATCCCCTGGAAGGGGCGCGAGCCGCGCTCCCGCCGTAAGGCGATGAAAGCGGCCATCGCAGAGATGGAGCCCTACCGTCGGATCGTCGGTCCGGCAACGCGCCAACGCGTTCGCTCCACACTGCGTGCTGCGTTGAACGCCGCGATCGCTCAACAGTTGATCACCTTCAACCCGGCCTCCCACGTCGAGTTGGAGGCGGGCAGGCGTCCCAAGGCACTCGTGTGGACCGAGGAGCGCATCCTCCACTGGAGGCGCACCGGAGAGACACCCTCGCCGGTGATGGTCTGGACGCCGGAACACACCGGCCTCTTCCTCGACCATGTAGCCGAGGACCGGCTGTACGCGCTGTTCCACCTGGTCGCCTTTCGTGGGCTACGGCGAGGTGAGGCATGCGGTCAGAGGTGGACCGACACGAACCTGGAGGCCGGGCTTCTCACGGTCGCCAAGCAACTCGTCGTGAATGGCTGGGAGGTGTACGAGGACGACCCCAAGACGGACGCCGGAGCGCGCACCATCGCCCTCGACGCCGACACCGTCCAGGCACTCAAGCGGCACCGAGCCCAGCAGGACAAGGACCGCGAGAAGTGGGGGAGCGCCTGGGCGGAGACCGGAAGGGTCTTCACCCGCGAGAACGGAGAACTGCTCCACCCTGCCAACGTCACGCGGCGATTTATCGAGCTGTACGAGGAGATCGGCCTCCCGCCGGTCCGGCTCCACGACCTCCGTCACGGTGCCGCGACTCTGGCTCACGCAGCAGGTGCCGGCCTGAAGGACATCCAGGAGATGCTCGGCCACTCCTCGATCACCATCACGTCGGACACGTACACGAGCCTGCTCCCCGAAGCGGATCTGGCAATCGCAGAGGCTGCGGCCCGGCTCGTGCCGCGAGCGCGCACAACCCCCGAGAACATCGCTCCCGAGGCGGAGGCCGAGCTCGACGACGCGGAGTCTGCCGACGCGGAATCCGTGCCGGATGGTGCTGATCCGTTGGGGGAAATCCGGGAGATCAACTTCCCGTCCGCTCACGCACCGCTCACGCAAACGGCCCCGGACGAGAAGTCCGAGGCCGAGTAAGACTCCTCGCTGGGGGAGAAACCCCAGGTCAGAGCGGTAACGCGTTGTGCCCCCGGCAGGATTCGAACCTGCGACACCCGCTTTAGGAGAGCGGTGCTCTATCCCCTGAGCTACGAAGGCGGGGCTTGTCGAACCTTGCCGGAGACCCCTGGGGGAATGCCGGGGCGGAGTGAGACAAACGCCCTGGTCATGCGGCCTTGCGGCGGTGCCTGGGCAGGGGTCCGGTAGGACACTTTCCCGGGCAGGCGCACTCAAGGTCGACTGACCGCTGACAGCCTAGCGGATGGGGGTTGTGGAGGTCGCCCCCGTTGTCGCTGTGCGCCGCCATCGGCTCGTGGTGTGCCCTCTGACCTGGGATGTTCCCCGTGGGGAGTGTGGGGTGGAGCCGGTGCGATCAAGGTGTCGGGTGTAGGCGCGGGGAGGCGGGTGGTGTCGGACCGTGCCGGGTGCGTCCGTTCCTCCGGCCGGCTGTCGGGCTCGCCCTCCCGGACGGGCACTGTCACACAGCGGCCATTCCGTAAGGCTGCGGCCAGTCGCTCCTTCCACCCAGCTCCTTTGCCGCCTGGTGAGGCCAGTACGGATTGCGGAGCAGTTCTCGCCCCAGCATCACCGCATCGGCCTGCCCCGAGGCCACGATGCGTTCCGCCTGACGCGGATCGGTGATCAGCCCGACAGCGGAGACCGGAGCGCCGGTCCTGTGTCGCACGGTCGCGGCGAAGGGAACCTGATAGCCGGGCGCCACCGGCTTTCCGATCCCAGGAGCCACGCCTCCGGAGGAGATGTCGAGCAGGTCCACGCCGCGAGCCAGGAGTTCGCCGGAGAGGCGCACGGTGTCCTCGATCGTCCAGCCGGACCCGGCGCTCACGTCGGTTCCGCCGGTTACGCCGGTTCCGTCCAGCCAGTCCGTAGCTGATGCGCGGAAGAAGACCGGAAGGCTGTCCGGCCAGACGGAGCGCACGGCGTCGGCCACCTCCAAGGCGAATCGGATCCGATGGGCGAACGATCCGCCGTACCGGTCCCGCCGTTGGTTCGTGAAAGGTGAAAGGAACTCGTGGATCAGGTATCCGTGTGCGCCGTGCACCTCGACCACCTGGAAACCCGCGTCCAGGGCGCGTCGTGCTGCTTGCGCGAAGGCCTCGATCACTTGGTGGATCTCGTGGATCGTCAGTTCGTTGGGCTCGAGGTGTCCGGCCCCGTACGGCAGGGGGCTCGGGCCCACCGGGCGCCATCCGCCGTGCTCCGGCGCCAAGGGCGCGCCGCCGTCCCACGGGCGAGCTGTCGATGCCTTTCTCCCGGCGTGTGCCAGTTGGATTCCGGGCACTGATCCGAGGTTGCGGAGGCTGTGTGCGATGCGCTCGAACGCTTTCTGCTGACGGTCGTTCCACAACCCGAGATCCGTCGGCGTGATCCGGCCTGCCGCCGTCACGGCTGTTCCTTCGGTCATGATCAGCCCTGCCCCGCCGACGGCTCGCGTCGAAAGGTGGGTGACATGCCAGTTTCCCGGTGTCCCCGTGTGCTCTCCGGTCGCCGGCGCGGAGTACTGGCACATGGGAGCCATCCACACCCGGTTGCGTATCTCCAGGGAGCGCAGGACGAGGGGTTCGAACAGCGCGCTCACGCGGCATCGTCCGTCCGGGGTGCGGAACTTCCGGTCGCGCGTACGAGAGCGTCGAGTTGTCCGCGGTCCACTTTCCCTGACGGGCCGAACGGGAACTTCGGGAGTACGTGCAGCAGCTCCGGCAACTTGGCACGTTCCAGACCGCGTTCGGTGAGCAGGAAACGCTGAAGTGCGGGCAGGGTCAGAGGCTCCGCCCCCGGCATCGGGGCCACGAAGACCGCGAGGCGTTCGCCGAGCAGCGTGTCCGGTACGCCACGGCAGACGGCGCCGGCCACTTCGGGGTGGGACGAGACGTGAAGTTCGACCTCGGCCGGGCTGATGTTGAGACCGGCTCTGATCACGATGTCCTTCTTACGGCCCGTGAGCCGGAGTCTTCCGTCGGGGGCCATGGCCCCCAGATCCCCGGTGCGCACCCAACCGCCCGGAGCGCGGTACCTGCGGTTGAGGTCGGGGTCGTTCACGTAGCACAGGGGCGTGATGGGGCCACGCGCCCAGATCTCGCCGGTATGGCCCGGGGGTACGTCGGCGCCGTTCGCGTCGACGATCCTGAGGTCCACGATGGAGGGATCCGGTCGCCCCGCCGTGCTGTCCACGACCTCGGCGGGATCATCGGGCCGCGTATGGGAGTTGGCGCCGTCCGCCGACCCGTACACGGTGGCGACCGTGGCGCACAGATCACGCCGCAACCGGGCGGCGGTCTCCGGCTGGAGTTGCGCGCCGCCGCTGACGACGCAGCGCAGAGAGGACACGTCGGTGTTCGGCAGCGCCGGATCGGTGAGGATCTCCTGGTACATCGTGGGTACGCCCACCAGATGCGTGGGACGTTGTCCGGCCACCATGCGCAGGGTGGCCGCGGAGCTGAATCGTGGAGTGACGAGCACGGTCGCGCCCAGCACACACAGTGCGGCAAGCCCGACCGAGCCGAAGGCCGAGGCCAGGGGGACCATGCACAGCAGTCGCAGGGGTTCCTCGTCGTCGGCGTGCAGGTTCCGCAGCAGACGTCCACGGCCGGCGGCGAGCGCGTTGTGGGAGTACGCCACGAGTTTCGGGGCTGCCTCCGTGCCGGACGACACGATGATGCGCACGGCCGAGTCGGGATCCGGCGACGCCCGTAGGAGCCGGGCCGCATCCGGGGCCGGGCTGTGCCATACCGGTTCCAGCGCTCGCATGCCGGGCAGCGGCCGGCCATCGACGTACACGTGCCGCAGTTCGGGCAGGTCCGCGCGGAGGTCGTCAACCGTCCGCGCGTAGTCCTGGTCCCCGACCGTACGGGTGATGAGCGCAGCGACCGCCCGGGACCTTCCCAGGATGGCCATGGTGTCCTGGCGCCTGCGGCCAAGGGGATACGGGAGGCAGACGGCTCCTGTCGCGGCAAGGGCCAGGTCCGCGGCGAGTGCTCTCCATCCATTGGCCAGGTTGACCGCGACGACGTCACCTCGGCGGACACCTCGCCGGCTCAGTTCGGCCGCCAGAGCCGTCGCGGCGCGCAGGAGCTCCGCGTACGAGGTGGTGCTGCTCGGCTCCACCACCGCGATGGCTTCGGGGTGTTCGCGCGCCCTCTCGCGGAAGAGGTCGAACAGGGGGCGCCCGGGATAGACACCCTGGGCCTTCCAACGGCGGCGTAGTTCGGACGGCACGAGGTCGGGCAGCTGCACGGTCATGACAGAAAACTCCAAGGTGGTGCCACCAGCGCACATGCGCCATGACGGACGTCCGCCCGTAAGGCCGGTTCCCGGGCGACCGCTGCGAGCTCCTCCTGTACGAGGACCGCCTTGATTCCGCTCCTGTCGAGGTCCTCGATCCAGCTCCGGGCCGGGCGGGTCCTCAGGCCGGCGGCGACGGCGCGGCGCAACTGCGGTTCGGACAGGCCGGCCGGAACGTCCAGGGCCTCGCCCAGCAGCTTCAGCCCGTCGACAGCCGGGAGTGACAGGGCGATGTACCCCGTTGCCGTGCGGTAGGGGCCTTCCGCTCCCGGGTCCGTACGCGCGGACAGGGCGTGGCCGGTTGTCGGGCGTTGGAGCACCGATGCCGCGGACAGCAGGGAGCTGTCCACCCGTTGTGGCCCTCCGCCGAGTTCGCGTGCCAGCAGGCCGGCGAGGATGCCCTCGGCCGATACCAGTCCGCCCAGTACGTCGAGCACCGTCATCAGCGTGGGCCGGGGCCGGTCCGCGCCTTCGGCCATCTCCCAGGCCAGGCCGGAGCGGGCCTGGACCATGAAGTCCGTACCCGGAAAGAGGTCCGGAGCCGACGAGGACCCCCATCCCGAAGCGTGGGAGTACACCAGGGACGGGTTGGCCGCGCAGAGGGTTTCGGCATCGAGCGCGAACTCCTCGGCCTTGCCGGGCGCCCAGTTGTGCAGGAAGACATCGGCCTTCAGGGCCAGGTCGCGGACCGTGCGCCGCCCCTCGGCGGTCTTGAGGTCCGCCTCGACCACGGTCTTGGATTCGTTCAGGGCGAGGAACCGGGCAGAACAGTCACCGACCACCGGCTCCGCGCATCGCTGCGGGTCGCCGCCCGGGGGTTCGACGCGTACCACTCGTGCGCCGAGCATCTGCAGGACGTGCCCGGACAGCGGGCCCTGTATGCGTCGTGTCGCTTCCACGACGGTGATGCCCCGTAGCGGCTGTTCAGCCGTGGGGAGGACTGCCGGGGTGTCCGAGGGAGCGCGTTCCGTGCCCAGCGGGCGCAGACTCCATGGCGCCGGGGGCGGTCCGTCGTCCTCGTACCGCTCGGCCGCCGTACGCATGCGGCAGACACTGAGGCCCGTCCGGGCTCCGGCGACGGCGATGTCCGTGAAGTCGTGCGAGCCGAGTGTCCGGTGCAGGAGCGGAGGCAGCGGTGCGACGGCCGCGGCGTAGCGGTTCACGAAGGACGTCCAGCCCAGCGAGACCTCACGGCATCGCAGCCCGAGGTCGGCCCAGAACTCCCGCCAGGGGGCACTGTCCAGGGTCTCCAGTTCGAACCAGACGCCATCACGGCTCAGGAACGGCGGTCCTGGTCTTGTTCCGCTCGTGTCCGGACGGGCCGGTGGTCCCGCCGATTCTGCTGCTTGTGCTGCTTGTGTCGATTGTGTCGCTTCATCGGCTTCTGATGCGTCCGCTACGGTCGCAGCTGCCAGGTACTGCGAGACGCTCAGCAGCGCCGCACTGGAATGGGCCGTGCGGACCCGTTGCAGCGGCGCCCCTCGCACCCGGCCGATCATCGCCGCGAGCACCGCCTGCACTGCGAGAACTCCGGTGCAGGTGGAGACGTAGTCGATCGGTATTCGGCGTGGTTCGTGCCATGGGCGGCCGTTCACCGCCATCAGGCCCGCCATGGCCTGGAACGCCGTCTCGCCGAGCGGGGACTCCGGAGCATCCGGGAACGGAAGTACCTCGCAGAGCAAGGGAGGCAGGCCGTCCTCGGGTACCAGCGTGAAGCACTCCCGTGTCACGTGCTTCATGGTTCGGGCGCCGGGCCGATGCCTGGCGCCGAGCAGACCGAGATGGTGGAGAGCGACTGCTCCTGCCCGTCCCACCGCCGTACCGCTGACCGTGACTCCGGCCAGTGGGGTGGCCCGTGGGTCACGGATCCGCGCCGGCGTGACGCTCCGGTCGACAGCGGGAGCCACGTTCACGCGTCGCTCCCCACCGGGCGGCCGGCGCCCAGGAACGAGAACCGCTGATGCTCCGGGACCGCGCCCCGTTCGGCTGCGAGCCGCGCGAACGCCTGCATGCCGACCAGGTGCCGTGCCGTCAGGTCGAACGACAGACGCCGGAAGTAGTCGGCTGCCTGATGTGGTGTGACCGTGGTGCCGAGCATGGTGACATCGCGTGCGACGGTGTCGAGATGGGCCTCGCTGTGGGCGCGTGCCAGTCGGAGACCACGCGCCAGTTCGTCGACCTCGGCCGGATGGCGCTCGGCGAACTCCCGTCGTACGGCCCACACCGCGAACACCATCGGGAGACCGGTCCACTCCTTCCACAGCCCGCCGGTGTCGTGGACCTCGACGCCGAGACGCGGCCCGTCCTCCAGGTACGCGCGCAGGGCCACGTCTCCGATGAGCACACCGGCATCGGCGTGGTGCAGCATGGCGGAGAGCGTCGGGACGCACGGGGTGTACCGAGGACGGACGCCGATGCGCTCCTCCAGCAGCATCTGGGCCAGGAGCACCGTGGTCCGGCTCGTGGTGCCGAGGCCGACCGGCCGGTCGTGCAGGTCCCGCAGCGGCACCTTGCTGACGATGTTGCAGGAGTGCACCGGGCCGTCGCAGCCGATGGCGAGGCCGGGGAGCAGGAGCAGGCCCCCGCTGTGCCGGAGGTACTCGGCCACGGTGATGGGGCCCGCGTCGAGCCGGCCCTCCACGAGGTCCTCACTCAGCTTGTCCGGGGTGTCGATGTGCAGCGAGACCGTGGGCAGGAGGCCCGTCCTGCGCAGTGACCACAGGAGCGGGTAGCTGTTGAGGAACGAGATGTGACCGAGGCGGGGCCGGGTGCCGGTCATTTCCGCCCCCACGCCTGAGTGAGGGCCGGTGCCAGGTCCCAGAAGTCCACGTCGTGCATCAACGAGGTGAAGTCCTCGTACTCCTTCGTGGAGAGGTATCCCCTGCCCAGGAGCTGCTCCCTCGACATGTCCACGGTGAGCCGCCAGAAATCGGCGAGGTCGCTGCCTCCTCTGATGTGCTGGGTGACCGTATGCGCGTCGAGGTCCCGCAGGCCGTGGCACCCGAGCGCGGACGGATAGTTACGAGCCCATCTGCTGTCGGTTCCGATGGTGTCCCGCACCAGGTCACTCCATCGCAGCAAGGCCTTGCGGTACCCGGCGTTGGGGGAGCTGTCGACGGGGAACCACGAGAACGACTCGACCATCAGCACACCGCCGGGGCGCAGCCACTGAGTGATCCGTTTCAACACCTCGTCCCGTTCGGGGAGGTGGTTGAGTACGAAGCGGGCGTGGATCAGGTCGAAGGACTCGGTGGGGAAGCTGTCCCGCGTCACGTCGTGAACGATCGGCAGGAGGTTCTCGTCCTGCCCGGGCTCCAGCGCCGAGACATCAAGATCCGTGGCCACGACCTGGGTCGGCGCGGTCTGTCCGCAGAGCCAGCGCGCCATGGAACCACCGCCGGCTCCGATTTCCAGACAGCGCATGCCGGGCCGGACGCCGATGGCGGCCAGCGTCCGGACCGAGAGCGGGTCGAAGACCTCGCCCAGCAGCCGCAGGCGCCTGTACTCCGGTGTGTCCCGGACGAAGAGGCTCTCGCCGTAGCGCTCCCTGGAAGTACCGGCTGCGGGGGCGCCGTTCGTTCCGCCGGTCACCAGGCCACCGGTCCGTCCTCGTCGAAGAAGCCACCCGTTGGTCCGTCCTTGTCCAGCGTGGCCAGGTCCACGACCACGCGTGCGCCCTCCTCGACCGTGCGGGTGCCCTGGTGGCCGTTCAGGTCGGTTGCCACGTAGCCGGGTGTCGCGGAGTTGATCTTCAGAGGGGTTCCGGCGAACTCGCGGGCGTAGTGCAGCGTCAGCGAGTTGAGGGCCGCTTTCGAGGAGTTGTACGCCAGCAGCGCCCGGTGCGGGGCGGCGAGGTCCGCTGCCTTGGCCAGTGAACCGAGCCTGCTGGAGAGGTTGACCACCCGTCCGGCGTTCGAGGCGCGCAGAAGAGGCAGCATGGCGTGGGTTGTCGCGATCACGCCGAGGACATTGGTGCGGTAGATCCGCTCGGCCATGGCGGACGTCGTCGCGCTGGGCGCGATGTCGTCCTCGACGATGCCCGCGTTGTTGACGAGGACGTCGAGCTGTCCGAACTCGGCGGTGACGTGCTTGGCGGCGGCCGACGCGGATGCCTCGTCATCGACGTCGAGCTGGACGAAGTGGGCGTCGATACCGGACTCCCGTAGCTCGTCGACGGCCCGTGTGCCCCGGGAACGGTCGCGGGCACCTGCGAGTACGGTCATGCCGCGGAGGCCCAGTTGGCGTGCCACCTCGCGGCCGAGCCCCTTGTTGGCTCCGGTGATCAGTGCGTAGGTCCGGCCTGTTTCAGCCACGATGGCTCCTTGCGTCTTGTGGGGCGCCGTGCGCCGCCTTCCGGGAAGTGATCAACTCGTCCGCGTAGGAGCGGCCGGCGGCTTCGAAGTCGAGCAGTGCGTGGCCGGCCGCGGTGGTGATGTCGCGCCAAGGACGCTGGAAGCGGGATTCCGACTGCCCGCTGGTTCCGACCAGCCGGTAGAGACGGGACACGGCGGTGGAGATCAGGTCCATCGCCAGGGCGGCGTCCCGTGCGTGGCGCGCCACCTCGGGGCGGGTCATGACGCGGCCGCGGTCGGCTCCGGATGCCACCCGGTCGACGAGGAGACGCGCGGCGTCCACTTCGCCCGTGGAGCGGGCGAACGCGATGCGCGCGGCCTCCGTGGGCGCCTTCCCGGAGGTTCCCGCCCCTCGAAGCCGCTCCGCCCAGGCGGCCAGGGCCGCGGACGCGGCGCCCAGCGCAGGCGACACGAAGCAGAGCGGGGTCACGGCCGCGGACGGTGCGGCCAGCCGACGGTACGGCGAGGACGTACCGCCGGCCGCCGGCCGTCGGGGGAAGGACAGTTCCTTCGCGACGAACGCTCCCTCGACCCGGACCGTGTCACTGCCCGTGCCGCGCATGCCCGGGGCCGACCAGGTTCCGGTGATCTCGTACTCGCGCCGGGGGACAGCGAAGAACCTGACCTGCTCGCCGCCGCCCTCGGCCGCCCTCCCGGCCAGCAGTGCCCAGTCGGAGAAGGAGGCGCCGCTGACGTACTGCCACCTTCCGGAGAGAAGCCACCCCCCGGGCGCCGGCAGAGCGCGTCCGGAGGGGGCCACCGCACCGGAGAGGCGAGCGTCCGCGTCGTTGCCCCAGACCGCCCTTTGGCCTTCCTGGGGCAGAAACCCCGCCAGCCGGCCGAAGTTGGCGAAGACTGCCGCGACCCACGCGGCGGACGCGCAGCCTTCGCCGACGGCGGCGACCGTAGTGACCAGGGTGGTGAAAGTCCCGTCGAAACCGCCCCATCCGGGGGGTACGAAGAGCCGGTGAAACCCGGCGTCCGTCAGTGCCGCTACGGTCTCCGCCGCGAGTCGGCCGTCGCGATCCGCGGCATCGGCCCCTTGCGCGGCGAGCGAGGACGCGGCCGGAACGGCGTCCAGCAGGTCCCTCTCGGAGGACGTCCGTCGTAACCGGGGCGCCTCGGCCTCCTTCGGGCGGTGCAGTTCAGCGCTCGGACACATGCGCGCGGGCCCCGTCAGTAGATGCCGAACACACGGCACGGTCCGGCGAAGCCCTTGCGGTGCTTGATGAGCCCGACCACAGCGGTGGCGCCGAGCTCCGGCACGGTGGTCAGGTTCGCGATGTTCTCCACCCCGTAGCGCATGTCCCCGAGGACGATGCGGTGCGCTCCCGGGTCGTCCACCTGGAGGTTCTTCGAGGCGTCGAGGCTGGGGGTGTCGGTGCCTGCGGCGACGATCGCGCGCTCGCTGACCAGCAACTCCGCCGCGTCGAAGCCCAGGCCGGGGAAGTGCGGCACGCCGGCGGCATCCCGGTTGATGTAGGCACCGGGAGTGTTGATCCGGTCGCACCAACCCGAGTCCATGACGACCAGGGCGCCCGGCGGGATCCGGCCGTGACGGCTCTCCCACCTGAGGATGTCGTCGGCGGTGAGCGTGGTGTCGTGGTCCTTGGCGGCACGGTCCCCTATCCGGATGACGCAAAGGGGTGCGATGAAGCGGTCGATCGGAATCTCGTCGGTGTACATCGGCCCGTCCTCGAGGTGGGCGGGACCGTCCACGTGGGTGCCGGTGTGCTCGTCGATCTCCAGCTTGTTCGCGTTGAACCCCTCGCCGGCCACATCGGCGAAGTGGTCGATGTTCGGCTTGAGGACGATCGGCTCCAGCACGGGGAAGTCGTTGCCGAAGGTGTGCGTCAGATCGCTGACGCGGCTGCCGCTGATGAGAGGTGTGGCGCTGCTGGGCTGCGGGGTCGTCCGCGGCGTGTCCTGGGAGTCGGCGGCGTGGTCGGCGCAACTGTGGCCGGCCTCTCCGTAGACCTGTTCCATGACCTTGGGGCTGCACATGACAAGCTTCTCCTTCGGGCGTGACGGGCGGGGACAGGGACGGCGGCCGGCGCGAGCGAGGAGGCTGGTGGGCCCCTCGGCTTCGGCCGGCCGCCGATGCCGGACAGGTCAGGACGCGGTGGGGTCCACGACCCGGGTGCCGCGGATCAGCCAGGCAGGGCCTTCGGCGATGTGCCCGATCCGCTCGAAGAACTTGGCGAAGTGCGGACCGGCCATGTGCTTGTCGAAGCCGGCCGCGTCGTCGTACACCTCGTCCAGGTAGAACCGGTTGGGGTCGTTCTCGTCCACCACCAGCTCGAACCGCTGGGTGAACGGCTCGTCCACGGCGGAGTCACGTGCGTCCGCGTGGCAGGCGGCTATGAACTCTTCTCGCCGGTCGGGCTGTACGTCGAAGGCGACGGCAACGTGGTACATGCGTTCTCCTTGGGAGTGAGGGAAGGGTGGTCAGTCGACCAGTGCGGGCGGTTGGGCCGCCGGCTGGTGCGTGGCACCGGACTGGCGGGAGCGCGGACGCACTGCCCGGCTGCGGCTGGAGCACAGGCCGAGGATCAGCTCGGGCAGGGTGAAGGCGGCCAGCAGGACGAGGGAGACCGTCCATCCGTCGGTGGCTCCGTGCAGGAGGCCCAGCAGAAGCGGCCCCGCGATACCGCCGACGAGGTAGCCGATGGTCTGCACCATGCCCGAGAGCTGAGCCGCGACCTGAGGGCTGGGGGACCGAAGGCCGATGAAGGTGAGGGCCATGGCGTGTCCGGCCCCCAGGGTGATGCCCAGGATCACGACCCAGAGGGCGGCGATCCCCGGCGCCCAGAGCAGACCCAGCAGGCTGACTGCGCCGGCGACGGCGATGGCGACGACGATGGGGGAAGTCCCCTTGCGTCCGACGAGGATCGGGGCGAAGAGCGCACCGGGCACACTCACCAGCATGGCCAGGGAAAGCAGCGCTCCGGAGGTGGCGTTGCTGTATCCGAAGTCGGCGAGGATCGTGGGCAGCCAGCCCAGGGCCGTGAAGTAGACCAGCGCGCGCAGCGCCAGGTACCCGGTGACCTGCCACGCCATGGCGTCACCCAGCAGGGATCCGGCGGCCGCGGAGCCGGAGGCGGGCGCGGGACGGCCGGCCCGGCGGGCGAGGGGAAGCCACACGATCAGGCCGAGCGCCGCGGGGATCACCCACAGGGCGAGCGAGCCGCTCCAGCTGTCCGTGGCGTTGCGCAGGGGGACGGCGACGCCTGCCGCGAGTGCGGCGCCGGCGCTGAGCACCGCGGTGCCGATGCCGGTGTACAGGCGCACCCGGTCAGGGAAGACGCTCTTGATGACAGCCGGCATCAGCACGTTGCCGATGGCGAGTCCGGCGCCCGCCAGAGCGGTTCCGAGGAACAGTGCCCAGGCGGCCTCGTCGAGCCGGACGAGAATTCCGGCGATCAGGAAGACGAAGCCGAGCACCAGGGCGCGGGGGGTGCCCATCCGGCGGGACAGGGCCGGGGACACCGCAGCGAAGACACCCAGGCACACGACCGGCAGTGTCGTGAGGACGCTCACCGCCGAGTCGGACAGCCCGACGGACTCCTGGATGTCGTCGAGTAGGGGGGAAACGCTGCCGACGGCAGGCCGAAGGTTGAGGGCCAGCAGGGTCAGCCCCACAGTCATGGCCACTGCGCTCGGACGGGCGCCTGAACGGTGGTCGGACACGGAGCTCCTCCTTGTCTGAGGTATACGGATTCGATCTATTGGATGCTTCCTGCTGACCATAAGAGATCTGATGCATCGCAGTCAATCCATGGAGCTCGGTGGACGATTGGTTGGCTGAGACCTGACCCCCGCTCGGTCGCTGGGGCTGTCGGGCCGGGTGTCGGGCCGGGGTGCGGGAACGACGGAGCCCCGGGTGACGTTTCCGTCGTCCCGGGGCTCCGAAAGTGGACAAGGGCCGTCCCGCCAGGAATTGCGGGACGGCCCTCAGGGGCTTCTCCGCTCAGCGCGGGATGAGCCCGTCTGTCAGTGTGGCGCAGGCGGCCTGCAGTTCGGCTTCCAGGTCGCCCTCGCCGACGGGCTTGCGTGCCCATCGGAACAGGGCGCCGAGGTAGACGTCGCGCAGCAGATGGCCTGCCAGCTCGGGGTCGACGTCCTGAGGGATCTCGCCACTCTCTCGCCCCGCCTCGATGAAGCGGCTGAACATGTGCGCGGTGTGCGGCTCTTCCTCCAGAGGCGCTCCCGCGCGCACCCACGCGGTCAGCAGGGCCTTGGTCTGCGCCGAACTGTCGAGCGTGATCCGCGCGAGGATGCTCATGCAGTGCGACAGGGTGAGGCGGATGTCGGCGCCCTCGGAATTCTCGAGCCCTTCCGAATCCAGCCCCTCGCGCAGGCGGGCCTGCCGCCGCTCGCTCCACTCGCCGATGATGTCTTCTTTGCGCTGGAAGTGGTTGAAGAAGGTGCCGCGTGCGACGTCGGCCCTCTCGGTGATCTCTTCGACCGTGGTCTGGTCGTAGCCCTTCTGGGTGAACAGCTCCAGGGCGGCTTCGTAGATGCCGTTCTTGACGCGCATCTTGTTACGCTCCCGGCGCCCCAGCGGCTGCGCCGTGGCGGGAGAAACTGTCTCGACCATCTTTGACTCCAGTAGCGCACGGGACGGCGTGCACGATCCGGCTGCCGTGGTTCACGGTGTCGCGCGCCCCGGCCGCACCCTTACAGCATGTCCACTTGTATCACGATCCATGAATGATGAGTAGTGCAGTCTTGGTCTATGGTTTACCCATCGCGGGGGTGCTTGGGCACCCCCGCGACCTGGGGCTATCCGCAGCTCAGGGAGCGGGCTGCAGCGAACTCACGTGGGTGACCAGCTCCTTCAGGGCGCTGTTGCTCAGCAGACGGGAGAGCGCGACGTCCCGATCGGTGGCATGCCGGAACCTGATGCGCAGTTTGGCCGCGCTCAAGGAGTCGATCCCGTAGTCCCGCAGCGAGCGGCGTGGGTCCAGCCGCTCGACAGGGAGCCCCAGAACGTGTGAGACCTGCGCCAGGAACAAGGCGCCCGCGTCTTCGGGGACCGCGAGCGGCGGCCGCTGGTCGCCGGCACGTGGCGAGGGGATCGCGCCCAGTGGTTCTGCCGGCCCGCCCGCCGGCTTCCCCGCGGAGGGGTGCGCCGTCGTTGCGGGGAAGCCGGCCACCGCTCGCGGCAGACGGGTTCGCACAGGGCGTGGCCTCCCCCACGTACGAGTGGCTGCCGCCAGGCGTCGGGCCGACTTGCGGACCGTGCTCGAAAGGCCGTATCCGTCAGGGACGCCCCCACGGAGCGGGGGCGCGACACGGCGCAGTTCGATGCCGCCGAACTCGGCCACCGGCAGACCCTGCGAATCGAGCACCGAGACGTGAGCCACGGCAGTGCGGCCGGAATCCCCGGGAGTCAACAGCGCACGTACCCAGACGTCACCGGTGAGAGGCCGGTGGAACCTGACGCGCCCGAAGGACGTGACGGTGTACGCGTTGTCCGCCACGCAGGCCAGGAGCACCAGCAGGCAGCTCTCCCACGCGGCGTGCGATGAGGTGTGCGGGCTTCTCACGAGGGCGACAGCCTCGCCGTCACGGTGCCACAGGCGTTGCAGGGTCTGTATGCGGGGACCGATGGCGTACCCGCGACTGATGAGGTCCTCGGTGAACTGCGCCGACGTCCGCGGAGTCCGGCACCGGGCGAGGGCGGCATCCAGCCGCCTCAACGACTGCTGCTGGTCGACGGCGTCCTCGTCCTCGACGCGGACGTGGGCGACCAGTGCCGTACGCGAGGCGTCATGCGCCGTGCGGACCGTGGCGACCGTCCTGCCGGGTGTGGCCACGACGTGGACTCGCAGGATCGTTTCACCTTCCTCCGACGGTTCGGCCATCTCCTTGACCTCGGCCTGTTCCAACGTGACGGTGCCCCCGCCGGCCGTGGCGCTCACCGCTTCGTGGAGCGCGGCCAGATGAACGACCGGTGGAATGGCCTGGAGGCCGTGCAGGCTCACCATCGCGTCGGTCAGGTCCGTCGTGATGTCGGCGGTCCGGCCGCCGGCCTCGTCCGGAGTACGGGGCACGGCTGTCTCGCGACGGAGGAACTCGCGGTCCCACGAGTAGTGGGGCAGGGGCGTCTGCCGGGCCTTCCCCCTGAACCAGCGTTCCCAGTCGACACTGCCTCCCATGGCGAAGAACGCTCCGAGCGAGCGGGCCAGGAGGAGAGGCTCCTCGCACGACTTCCTTGTCGTGGAGGAAACGGCACCGGACGCGGCACCTGCCTCCCGCACCACGTCATCGATCGCCATCTGGAGAACGGGGTGCGGGCTGACCTCGACGAAGGCGTTGTCGCCCTCCTTCACCAAGTGCCTGATGCCGTCGAGGAACCGCACGGGCTGCCGCAGATTCTCCATCCAGTACCCGGCGTCCAGCTCGGCCCCGCCGAGAAGGGTGTCGCGAGCGGTGGAGTAGAGCGGGACCGCTCCGTCGACGGGGGCGATACCGGCCAGCGCGGCCAGCAGGTCGTCACGGAGCGGATCCATGGCAGGCGAGTGGGACGCGACATTGACGCGGACGATCCGGTGGAAGACCCCGGCCTGCTCCAGGCGTTGGCCGATGCGGCGCAGCGCGGCGGCGTCTCCTGCCAGGATCGTGGACGAGGGGGCGTTCTCGGCGGCGACGCATACGTCCTTCTCGGCGGCGACGAGGTCCGCGGCCTGCTCGGCGGAGACGTCCGCCGACATCATCGCGCCCTGCCCCACGGTGCGACGCATCAGTGCGCTGCGTCGGCAGATGACTGCGGCGGCGTCCGCCGGCGCCAGGGCGCCGGTCACCGTTGCCGCCGCGACCTCGCCCATGCTGTGGCCGGCACACACCACCGGGTCGACGCCCATGTCCTGCCACGTGGCGGCAAGCGCCACTTCCATGGCCCACAGGATCGGCTGGACTTCGGCGATGTCGTCCCCGATGACCCCGTCAGTAAGGGCTTCGGTGACCGAGCGGCCCGTCTCGGCCCGAACGAGCTCGTCACACGCGTTGATCGCGGTCTCGAACGCCGGTGTGGACCTCAACAGGGACTGCCCCATGCCGGCCCATTGCGATCCCTGCCCGGGGAACACGAACACCGTGCGTTTGGCGCCTCCGAAACCCGCCTCCCCCAGGCCCGCCCGGTCGCTGTCGCCGCCCTGTGCCAGCGTCCGGAGTGCCTGAGCCACGTCTTCGTGGTCGGTGCCCGTGGCCCACAGCCGGTAGGGGTGTGCGTCTCGATGGAGTGCGGCTGTCGCGCAGATGTCCCACAGCGGCAGCTCGCTGCCGGCACCGCCCGGCGAGAGGAAGCCGGCGTAGTCACTCGCCAGGCGGAGCAGCGCCGTACGGGAGCGGGCGCTGAGCACGAGCAGATGAGTGGGCCTGGCCGGAGGGAGCTCCGTGTTGCCGTGCTGCGTACCGGCTTCCCTTCCCGCGGCCTCGGCCACAACGACATGCGCGTTGGTGCCGGACAGTCCGAAGGAGCTGACTCCGACGAGAGTGCGCTCCCTGTCAGCGGCCAACTCCTCGTTGTGAGCGACGACTTGCACCGCGCCCGCCGAGTCCGTCAGCGCGGCCTGAGGTTCCCGCACGTGCAGGGACCCGGGAATGACGCCGTGGTGGGCGATCAGAACCGCCTTGATCAGCCCGGCGATTCCCGCGGCCGCCTCGGTGTGCCCGATGTTGGACTTGACCGACCCGGTCCTGAGCGGACCGTTCCGCGGACCGCGCTCCCGGGCGATGGCGGCGAGGGCGCGCAGTTCCACCGAGTCGCCGACCGGCGTCCCTGTTCCGTGCGCCTCGATGTAGTCGAGCTGCTCCGTCGTGACGCCGGCATCACGGCACGCCCGCTCTATCAAGGTGACCTGGCCCGCTTCCGAAGGCTTGATCAGGGATCCGCTGTCACGCCCGTCGTTGGTGACCGCGCTTCCCGGGAGCAGCGCCAGGACGGGGTATCCGGCCGCTTCGGCGTCGCATAACCGAGCCAGCACCACTACGCCGACGCCCTCGCTGCGCACGAAGCCGTTGGCGGCGATGTCCCCGAACTTGCAGCGCCCCTCCGGCGAGAGCATCGCCGCCTGCGAGTAGGCCACGGCGTCGAGCGGCGACAGGATGAGGTTGACCCCACCGGCGATGGCGAGATCGGTTTCCCCGGTGAGCAGCCCCTGTCGTGCCATGTGTACGGCCACCAGTGAGGAGGAGCAGGCGGTGTCGACCGTCAGGCTCGGCCCGCGAAGGTCCAGATCGTAGGAGACGCGGCCGGAGCCCATGGCCCGGATGTGGCTGCCGGTGGCTTCGCGCAGGTCATGGGTCTCGACGTGGTTCTCGTGCGCGTAGTCGGCCGTGGCCTGGCCTATGTACACGCCGGTGGCCGTACGCGCGAGCGCACTCGGGAGGATGCCCGCGCCTTCGAGGGCCTCCCGGACCACAGGCAGCAGCAGCCGGTGCTGGGGGTCCATGCTCGCCGCTTCGGCCGGGGAGATCTCGAAGAACCCCGGGTCGAAGGCGAAAGGGTCGTTCAGGAAGCCGCCGTGCCGGCTGACCGTGCGCCCGGGTGTTCCCGGTTGAGGCGCGTAGACGGACTCGATGTCGAAGCGCTCTCGAGGGACGGGCGTGACGCAGTCCCTGTTCCCGACAAGGTTGGACCAGTACTCCTCGACGCTCTCAGCTTGGGGTAAACGGCACCCCATCCCCACTACGGCGATGGTCGTTCCTTCTCTGCCTACGCCCACGTCAAAGCCCCCCTATGGATTCCCGGTGTGGAGAAGAACGCACGAGTGGCGCCGCCCCGGCAGCGCCAACAAGGGGATCGTAGTTCAAGCGTGGACCTCAGGCCAGTATTAGTTTCTGATACAACGATTGACTCGAACCGGCCACGTGGCGCAATCGCGAGGTGCGCATCGACAGGGAATTGATCCTTGAGTAGAAACTAATACTCTAGACTAAGAAGCGACCGAGGTCGTAACATGAGCCGCAGTCAACCCATGCTGGAGCCACGGCAGTCCGCTGCGGTTCGGCTGTACGAGCGAGGAGGGTGAGCCCCGATGGTTTCGCGCACAGCCCGCCCGATGCCCCCGTTGAGCGGTGCGCCCGTGTACCGGGAGCGCACCGACGCCGGGGGGCAACAAGGAGCACGCGCTCCGGCGTCCCTACTGCAGGAACTGGTGCGAAGTGCCGCCCGGTTGCCCTCGTTGGCGGCGAAGTACGAGCGCCACACCGCTCGCGACGACGTCGCGTTGCGGGACCTCCCGGTGCTGACCCAGGAAGAGCTGGCGGCAGCGACCCAGGAGGCGATCGCCCTTCGCGGAGATCGTCCAGGCCTGCTCTGGGCCCACGGCGGGACGCTGGAGGCACCCGGCCTCAGCCTCTTACCCGAGGGAATGTTCGCCTCCGAGATCCATCGCGCCTGGAACCCGATCGGACCCCAGGACGTCGTGGCCAACCTCCACCCCTCCGGCCGGCTCCGCCCCGACCACTACTTCTTCAATCGCTTCGCCGCCACGGCGGGGGCCACGGTGCTCCCCGTCGGCGATCTGCCGGAGGGCGACGCCGACAACTGGCTGGCCTTTCTCGCCAGGCAAGGGGTGACCGCGGTGGCGGCACCGCCACAGACCCTGGCGCGCCTGCTCAGCAACGTCGCCGCAGGTCGGCCGATCCCCTGGCTGCGAACCCTCCTCCTGGGCGGGGCGGCCCACGACACCACGCCCGACGCCCTGCTCGCCGCCCACTTCCCCTACACCGATACCTGGCGCCTGTACGGCACGCCGACCTCGTGGGTGATCGGCCGGCGTGGTCCACAGTGCCTGGCGGACGTCTACCACCCTCTGCCGCACCAGCTGGTCGAGGTGGTCGACGGCCGAGTCCTGCTCACTACGCTCAGTTCCGCGCGCGTTCCTCCGCTGATCCGGTACGAGACCCGGGAACGTGCCGAGTTCACGCATTGCGCATGCGATCACCGGAGCCCCGCCCTCAGGGTGTTCGGGCCCACGCCCCCCTTCTTCCGCTTCCGCGGACGCACCATCGACGCCCGGGAACTGGTCGCTCTGGCGACGGCGTGCGGCGAGGTCGCGGAGGCCGAAGTCACCGTCACTCCGGAGGGGTGGATCCGGCTGCGGGTCCGCCTGGCTCCGGATGCCGTCGACGACCACCACAGCGTGGCCTGGGTCAGGTTCCAGGTTCTCGAACGCCATCTCGTGCTCGCCGGCTGTGTCGCCGAGCTGCCGGAGGCATTCGAGGTCGTCCCGGTGGACCAGCCGATCGGAGCGCTCCCGCCGGCCTCGGGGGAGTTCTGAAATGCCGGACCAAGTGCCGGGCGAAATGCCGGACGAAGCGCCGGACGCGTCATCGATGAAAGACACCGTACGCACGAGAGGAAAAGCCATGTCCGAACAGCCCAGCACCATGAAGGACGCGATCACGGCGCAGGCCGAGGACGAGATACTCGTCGCGGTGCGCGCGGTGGCTCCCGAACTCGACGAGATGATCAAGGCCGAGCCGCTGCCGGAGGGCTGGATCGCGGGCTGGGACGTGGCGGGAGTGGTCATGCGGGCCGCGCCGGAGGGATTCAGCCCTCAGCCGGGTGATCGTGTTGTCGGAGTGGCGACCGGAATGCAGTGGGCCCCGTGCATGGCGCTGCCCACGGAGTACGCCACGGTGCTGCCCGACTACGTCAGTTTCGAGCAGGCGGCGGCCCTGCGCGTCGCGGTGCTCACGGCTCTGCGCCTGGTGCGCAACGCAGGGGTCATCCGTGAGCGGCACGTGCTGGTCACGGGAGCCGGAGTGGGTGTCGGGCGTCTCCTCGTCGAGCTGCTGTCCGCGTTGAACGCGGAGGTCACCGCCGTGGTCGCCGACCAGGAACAAGCGGTGCAGGCGGTCGAGTTGGGGGCCGTCCGCGCCGTGACGGACATCGCGAGCATCGCAGGCTCGTTCGACATCGTGTACGAGGCGGCCGAAGGCGTCTTCGCGGCGGCCGAGAGGGGCCTCGTGGCGGACGGCGGCACCGTCTATCTCCACGAGAGCTTTGCCGCTCACCCGGAGGACATCAGCTTCTTCAGGTTCTTCGGCGGCGCGGAGCAGGCCGGGCTGCGGCACTTCGTCTTCCGCGCGGCTACGCCGGAGGACCGCGGCCTCGCTCAGCTCCTGGACCTGATGACCACGGGCGAGCTGTCGCTGGGCTCGACCCGGAGCGAGGCGAAGGCCACCGCCTGAGCACATGTGAAGGGGGGGTGCGGCTGCGAAGCTGCACCCCCCTTCACGCGAACCACCGGGTCAGCTCGCTGTGCAGTCGGTCCAGGTCGCCTGCGTGGCCGTGTGCCGCGATGTGCCCGTCCGGCCGCACGAGGTAGTAGCCCTGCTGGCGGCATCCCGTATCCGTATGCGCGGATCTGGCCGACAGGTCGACGGCCCGTACCTGCGGCCAGGCGGACACGAGCGCTCGCGCCTGCTCGCGCCAGGTCGCCGCCTCACCCCGGCAGGTCACCACCAGCGTCCACCCCGCGGGTTCCTCGCGGGTCCCCACGAAGCCGCCGGGAACGGAAAGGGAACGCGGGAAGACCGCACCGACGGTCAGGCCGCCGGGGAGCCGCGAACGGAGGTGGCAGGAGGTCCGCCCGGCCGGCAGCTGGGTCTCCCGCGCAGCCGGGTAGGCGAGCCGCCGCCCCGCCATCACCGGCGCGTAGAGCCGGAACAGCCCGGTGCGCTCGGCGACCCGGAAGGCGGCATCCCGGGCCATGACCGCTGTGGGGTGCTTGACCAGCCAGCCCCGCGTCTGGATGTCGGTGTCCCGCACCACGCGGCGGGCCACCGCGGCGCGCTCGGGTCCATAGGTACGCAGTACATCGGAAGGAGCCTTCTCGTGCAGGACGGACGCGATCTTCCAGGCAAGGTTGTGGGCGTCCTGGATACCGGTGTTGAGTCCCTGGCCGCCGGCGGGGCTGTGCACATGCGCCGCGTCGCCGACGATGAACACGCGGCCGAGCTGGAACTCGTCGGCGTGGCGGGCGTGGATGCGGAAGTCCGAGACCCAGACGGGATCCGTCAAGGTGACCCCGGCCGGGCCTCGTTCGTCCACGATCTGCTGCATGCGCTCCACGGTGACCTTCTCGCCCGCCGGCAGGCTGCAGAAGAACCTGAACACTCCGCCGGGCAGCGCCACCACCACCAGTGCCCCGGCGGGCGACTGGTAGTAGAGGGCCTGATCCGGCGGCAGGAATCCCTTGATGTGGGTGTCGACCAGGGCGAAGGCGCTCTCGTACGTGTTGCCGGAGAAGCCGCCGCCGAGCAGGCCCCGAACGGCGCTTCCGGCACCGTCGGCGCCTATCACGAAGCGGGCGCGGGTCCGCTCGATGCGGCCGTCCTCGTGCTCGAGCACCGCGGTGACATCCTCGGTCCCCTCTATGCGGCCGGAGAAGTCCAGGCCCTCCAGGGTCAGCAGCCGTACGCCCCGCTCCACCTTGGCGCCGAGGCTCTCCATCCGCTCCCGGAGGATCCGCTCGGTCTCGTTCTGCGGAAGGCATACGGGGCTGAGGTGCTGCGGGAAGTCGAAGCTGGCCAGGAGCCGGCGCTCGGAGAAGTAGCTGAAGGCGTTGATCTGGGTTCCCGCGTCACGCAGTTCCCCGAGTACGCCGAGGTCCTCGAAGAGGTCGATGCTCCGCGGCCAGACCAGCAGGGCCTTCGGGAAGGGCGAGGGGGCGGGGGCGCGGTCGATGATGCGCGTGCGTACGCCTCGGCGCAGCAACTCGCAAGCGGCCACCATGCCGCTCGGGCCGGCGCCCACGATCAGGACCTCG
>NZ_JAELVH010000007.1 GCF_019399235.1 Streptomyces poriferorum
GATCGCCCCCGGGGGCGATCAGCCGGGTAGCGCTCTCCTCGGATCGGCCGGAGCCATGTCGCGGGCGACCTCGCGTGCCGTGCGTCCGAAGAGTTCGATCGCCCGGCTGCCGCCGCCGGACCGCCACATCAGGTTGTACCCGAGAGGCTGGTCCCCCTCCAACGGAACGTACGAGATGCCGGGGCGGCCGTGGTACAGGGTGACGTGCGCCCCGGCCAGCAGGGCCCCGTTGCCGGCCGCGACGAGCGTCAGCGCCTCCTGGAAGTTGGTGACGGACGGGCCCGGCGAGATCGCCCTGCCGCTGGGGGTGCGCGTCGGCAGCCGATGCTCCTGCCAGTACTCCGGAATGTCTCCCTCGATGGTCAGGAGCGACACCTCGGCCAGGTCCTCCAGCGTCACCGAGTCCCGCCCGGCGAGTCGATGCCCGGCGGCGACCGCCAGCACCCGCTCCTCGGCGAGGAGGGTCGGTCCGTGGGTCAAGTCGTCCTCGTGCAGCGGGAAGTCCGCGAGCTGGAGGTCGAAGTCGCCCCTGCGCAGCATCCCGTATGGATCGGAGAAGGGCACTTCGCATACCTCGACGCTGAGTTCGGGATGGCTGGCGCGCAGCTTCTCGGCGGTCTTCATCACCATCTCTCCGGCCAGCGGCGTCGAGAATCCGACGTGCAGGATTCCTTCGATGCCGCGTGCCGAGGCGACGGCCCGGGCCAGGGCGCTCTCGATTCCGCGGTAGTGGGGTTCGAGATCGTCGAGGAAGCGGCCGCCGAGAGTGGTCAGCGCCACGCTGCGGCTCGTCCGTGTGAACAGCGGCGCTCCCACTCGGCGCTCCAGCTTCTGGATGAGCTGACTCACCCGGGCACGGGAGAGATGAAGCCGGGAGGCGGTCCGGCCGAAGTGCAGTTCCTCGGCGAGGACGAGAAAGCATTCGAGCTCGTTCTGGTCCATGCGCATCTCCGGGGTCGCGTCAACCATGGATCGGTAAGCCTGGCTGTACGAACGTTGCGATCATCGCTGTTGTTCCGCTCCGGGGTGCGGAGAAGGCTTGGGGTCATCACCAACACCCACCACTCCGGAAGGGGTTACTCGTCATGAGTGCCTTGAGTACGTCGAACGGGCTGGACGCGCGCAAGTGGGGCGTTCTGCTCGTGCTGTGCGGCGCGATCTTCCTTGAGGGCATCGATGTCGCCATGCTCAACGTGGCGCTGCCGGCGATCCGCGCCGACCTCGGACTCTCCACCGGTGAGCTGCAGTGGGTCATGAGCGCCTACGTCCTCGGTTACGGCGGCTTCATGCTGCTCGGCGGACGGGCGGCCGACCTGTTCGGGCGCCGTCAGATGTTCATCCTCTGGCTCACCGTCTTCCTGCTCTTCTCCGGGCTCGGCGGATTCGCCACCGAAGGATGGATGCTGATCGTCGCGCGATTCATCACGGGCGTCTCCGCGGCGTTCATGACCCCGGCGGGCCTTTCCATCATCACCACGGGCTTCGCCGAGGGCCCGGAGCGGAACAAGGCGCTGCTCCTCTACTCGGGCACCGCAGCGGGAGGGTTCACGATCGGGCTGGTCGCCGGAGGGCTGCTCACCGCCGTCGGCTGGCGGTGGGTCTTCTTCGCCCCGGTCGTCCTCTCCTTCCTCATCCTCGTCGCAGCCCTCGCCTACGTCCCCAAGTCGGAGCGTCCTGACAGAACCGGTCAGCGCGTCGACGCCGCCGGTGCGGTCACCGTCACCCTCGCCCTCGTGCTGATCGTGCTGGGCGTCGAGCGTGCGGCTCACTCCGGAATCACCGCCAGTGCCGCAACCCTGACGGCCGGGCTGGCCTTCCTCGTGACCTTCCTCGTCATCGAGCGGCGCTCCGCCGAGCCACTGGTGCGCCTGGGCATTCTCCGCAACGGCCCCCTGGTGCGGGCGAACCTCTCGGCGATGCTGTTCGCTGCCGGCTTCTTCGGCTTCCAGTTCCTCGTGGTGCTCTACCTCCAGGAGCTGCGCGACTGGTCGCCGCTGCAGACGAGCTTCGCGATGCTGGTCATCGGCATCGACGCGATCCTGTCGCCGACCCTCACGCCACGGCTGGTCAACCGCTTCGGCAACGCCCCGGTGATCCTCGGGGGACTGCTGCTGGCCGTGCTCTCCTACGGGCTGTTCCTGCCGCTGGGCGCCGACTGGAGCTACGCGGCGATGTTCCCGGGCCTCGTCATCCTGGGCCTCGCCTTCTCCCTGGCGTACGGCCCGCTCACCATCGCGGCCACGGAAGGGATTGCCGAGGAGGAGCAAGGGCTTGCGGGCGGTCTGCTCTACACCGCCTTCCAGTTCGGTGCCGCGCTCGGACTCTCCGCGGTGACCGCGGTCAGCGTGGCCGCCACGCACGGGGAGTCACCCGCAGCCCTGCTGGACGGCTACCGGGCAGGACTGCTCGTGCCGTTCGCGGCCGCGGTGATCGCCACTGTCGTCAGCGCCTTCGGTCTGCGCTCCCGGCGGGACACCGTGCCGGAGCGCGCAGGCCTCACCGTCTCCTCCCGCTGAGCCTCTTCTCCTGTGCCGGCCCCGAAAGGACGACCAGACCCATGACCGACAGCGCCAGTGCGTTCTCCGAGATCCAGGCCTCCTTCCTCGACTACGTCCGCGACATCAAGTACGCGACCATGGTCACCGTCGACCGTCGGCACCGCCCGCGCG
Organism: Streptomyces poriferorum; assembly: GCF_019399235.1. Lineage (GTDB taxonomy): Bacteria > Actinomycetota > Actinomycetes > Streptomycetales > Streptomycetaceae > Streptomyces > Streptomyces poriferorum. The sequence goes on from NZ_JAELVH010000007.1 coordinate 2,670, forward strand.
CACGTGTGCTGCTGCCCGTCTGGGAGATCGTCGAAGGCGAACCGGTCGGCTGGCTCGCCGCGTACAGGACCCCGGTGAAGAGCGCTCATCTCGCGGACAACCCCCACACGACGTACGCGTACTGGAATCCACGGCAGAACGCGGTCTTCGTCGACAGCGTCACCACCTGGGCGGACGACGAGAGGTCGAAGCTGCATGCGTGGGAGCTGTACAGACGTGGAGGCCCGCCGGGCGTGGGCTACGACCCGGTTCATTACTGGAGAGGCGGCCCCGGCGACCCGGAGTACCACGTGCTGCGGATCGACCCATGGCGTATCCAGCTCGTCCGCGGCTCCGATCTGCGCAGCACGCTGTGGCGCAAGCAGGAACCGGCCCGGGCGGTCACCTCGTCCACCGCGGACCGGCAGGTCGGAGGCGGATATGCGGAGGCCGGCAAATGAAGTCGCCACGGGGCCTCCGCGGAAGGTAGTTGTTGACGATGACCTCCCCTGCTGAACAGCTGCTCCCGAGTACGCGGCGCGCGCTGCTGCACCGCATTGCCATCGCCCAGGCCGAGGGCCGTTCCCCTTCACTGGCCGCCGCCGTGCAGCGGAGCGGCCAGGCCGTCTGGAACGGCTCCCGTACCTGTGTCGACGGCCATGCCCCGGATTCCGATACGCAGTTCAGGATCGGCTCCCTGACCAAGACGTTCACTGCGGTGCTGGTCCTGCGGCTGCGTGACGAGGGTCTGCTGGATCTCGGCGATCCGCTGGAGAAGTACCTGCCCGGCACGGGAGCGGGGGACGCGACCATCCACCAGCTGCTGGGCCACAGCGCCGGGCTGGCTGCCGAGTCGCCCGCGCCTTGGTGGGAACGGACTCCCGGCAGCCTGCGCCCCGGTCTTGCGGACGTGCTCGGCGAGCAGGGCAGGATGCATGCGCCCGGGCGCCGGCATCACTACTCCAACCCGGGCTACACCCTGCTCGGGTCACTGATCGAAGCGGTGCGCGGAACGTCATGGGCCGAGGTGCTGCGCACCGAGATCCTGGAGCCGCTGGGCATGCACCGTACGAGCCCGCAGGCACAGGCCCCGCACGCAGGCGGCTGGGCCGTGCACCCGTGGGCGGACGTCATGCTGCCCGAACCGGCCGAGGACCTCGGGCTGATGGCGCCGGCCGGGCAGCTCTGGTCCACCACTGCGGACCTTCTCCGGTTCGCCGTGTTCCTTGCCGAGGGGGACGACAGGGTGCTCGCGGCCGCGTCCGTGGCAGAGATGAGGGCGCCGGCCGCGCCGACCGAGCCGGGGGACTGGGACGGGCACTACGGCCTGGGCCTTCAGGTGGTCCGGAGGAGGGGCCGCACGCTCATCGGGCACACGGGGTCGCTGCCGGGCTTCGTGGCAGCGCTCTGGATCAGCATCGAGGACGATGTGGCAGCTGTCGCGTTCGCCAATGCCACGTCCGGGGTACCGGTGGGCGAGGTGGCTGCCGAACTCGTGGGCATCGTCGCCGAGGCGGAGCCTCGTATCCCGGATCCGTGGCGCCCGCTGCCCGAGGTGGACGACGAGCTTCTGGCGCTGACCGGTCCTTGGTACTGGGGTACGCGTACGAACATTCTGCGGCTGACCCCCGACCGCGGGTTCGAGCTGCAGCCCCTGAACGGCCAGGGCCGAGGTGCCCGTTTCACTGCGCGCCGGGACGGTACCTGGATCGGGCTGGACGGCTACTACGCGGGGGAGATCCTTCGGGTCGTACGGAATGACGACGGCAGCGTGAACCATCTGGATCTCGGGTCGTTCGTCCTCACCCGTGAGCCGTACGATCCCGCAGCGGCAGTTCCGGGTGGTGTGGACGAGGACGGGTGGCGTGGCCTGGGGAGTTGAGCGGCCTGAGGAGTTGGCCGGCCTGAGGAGTCGGCCGGCCCGTTTCACGTGAAACGGCGTGTGGGGCCGGTCAGCCCGTCAACTCCCTTTCCAGCGGCGTGCGGAAGCGCGGCGTGATCCGGACCTCGCCGACCCAGTGCGCCAACCGGGATGCCTCCGCCTCGATCGCGGTGGAGGCATCCCGGCCGACGTCGGTGAGCAGCCGCCAGACCGGCTCGCCGTCGGCGCGCAGAGCCCATCCGCCCACGATCAGGCCGTTCCACCACACGGTGGGGCCGATGTTGCCGGAGCGGTCGAAGAGGGCCGCCCGGTGTCCGGCCGGGAGGTGGAATCCGCGATCGGCCCATCCCATAGCGCTCGGGTCGAGCGCCGGCAGCAGGGCGGCCCAGGGCTCGGGCGCCGGCTCGGATCCCTGGTCCTGGGGTGCGACCCAGGCCGTGGCGCCGTTGTCGAGCTCTACCTCTTCCGCCCCCGCACCGGCCAGCGCCCTGCGGACCTGGCCGAGCCCCCAGCCCGTCCACCACTTGAGGTCTCCCTCCGCCGCGGGGCCGTACGAACGGAGCCAGCGCAGGGCCAACTCCGTCTGCGCCCGGGCGGTGTCGAGTCCGGCACGTGGTTCGGAAGCCGTCCAGCGGAACTGGCTGGAGGTCCAGGACCCTCGCGGCCGGTCCCGCCGGATCCGTCCTTCGGCGGCCAGCACACGGATGACCCGTGAGGCCACGCCCTGCACCGTCTCCTGCTTCTTCCCGGGAAAGACCGTGATCCTGGTGCGCAGAGCGGGTACGGCGGCGGAGAGGTCGCTGCCGGTGGCTGAGCCCCGGGCGGTGAGGGCCGCGAGGACGGACTCCTCGGTGGCGGCCAGCCATTGCTCGTCCAGACCGTTGCCGTCCTCCGCCAGGTGTTTCAGGAGGGTCCGGCGTTCCTTGGCGGCTACAGCGCGCGCATTCGACGCCTCGACCAGAGGGGCCGTCTCCTCCGATACGACGAAGAGGGTGTTGCGCATCGAGAGCAGCCGGACCAGCGAGACGTCCTGGTAGAGCTGCTTCTCCACGGCGGCGACCTCAGGCGCCCTCAGCCGGGCACACGCGGACAGGAACACGGTGGCTGCGTCGGTGGCGTGCAGGGCGACGAGCGCGTCAGCCACGGCGACGGGGGACTCCGGCCGCATCGATGGGGCCAGGAGATGGCGTCGACCGATTCTGACGCGGCGCTGCTCGTCGCTGATGCGGTGCACAGTCGCTCCCTTGGATGCCGGGCTGCGGTCAGAGGGTGAGCTTGAAGCCCACATGGCTCGCCACGAAGCCGAGCCGTTCGTAGAAGCGATGCGCGTCGGCCCGGGTGGCATCGGATGTCAGCTGAACCAACTGGCATTCCTGGCGCCGTGATTCATCCACGGCCCACTGGATCAGCTGCGTGCCGAGGCCGCTGCCACGCTCGTCCCCGTGGACCCGGACACCCTCGATCACCGACCGGGTGGAGCCGCGCCTGGAGAGACCGGGGATCACGGTCAGCTGGAGCGTTCCGACGACGCGGTCCGCCCGTACGGCGACCATCACATGCTGGTGGGGATCGTCGGCCAGCCGCCGGAAAGCCGCGAGATACGGAGTGAGGTCGTCCGGCGACTCACGCCCGGCGCCCAGCGGATCGTCGGCGAGCATGGCCACGATCTCGGCGAGATCGCTGACGGCCGCGGGGCGGATTTCCAGATCGCTCATGATCGGCAGCCTACGCCGCGCCCCGGACCGGGCGGGTCCTTTATACGGGGACCTTCAGCTCCTCGACCGCACGGACGAGCGGGGCCAGTTCGGGGTTCTCGGCAGCCTCGTCCAGGGCGGCCCGCAGAGCGGTGTCGTTGGTCGGCCGGGCCTCGGAGAGAAGCGAGAGACCGGCTTCGGTGACATCGGTGTAAATGCCCCTCCGGTCGGTGTCGCAGAGGTACCGGGTCAGCAGGCCCCGGTCTTCGAGGCGGGTGACCAGGCGGGTGGTCGCGCTCTGGCTGAGCACGACGGCGTCGGCCACCTGCTTCATCTGAAGGTGTCCGCCGGGCCCGCTGTGCTGTCGGCTCAGGACGTCCAGCAGGGAGTACTCCCTGACGCTGAGGCCGTGCCCGGCCTGGAGAGCCCGCTCGATACGGGCTTCGATCTGCCCGTGGAGCAGGGAGAGCGCGCACCATCCCTGGGAGAGGGCGGTCAGTGCCGGGTCCGTCGCTGTCATGGGTCTCTCCTCCGTGCCGGAGCTGCTTGCGTCCAGGATAGGCGACGAACGCAATAGCCCGCGCTTGCAATTAACCCGCGCCTGCAATTATTGTGGTCGCTTGTAAGGCGCAGACGCAATCTCCAGGGAAGGTGAAACCCATGCCGCTCGCGCTCCTCGCCCTCGCCATCGGGGCATTCGGCATCGGAACGACCGAGTTCGTGATCATGGGGCTGCTGCCCGAGGTGGCTGCGGACTTCCAGGTCTCGATTCCGACCGCAGGCTTCCTCGTCACCGGGTACGCGCTCGGTGTCGTCATCGGGGCCCCGCTGATGACCCTCCTCGGCACCAGGGTCAGCCGCAAGCGCATGCTGATGATCCTGATGGCCCTGTTCGTCATCGGCAACGTGGTCTCCGCGACCGCTCCCGTCTTCGGAGTGATGCTCGCGGGCCGGGTGGTCGCCTCGCTCGCCCACGGTGCCTTCTTCGGCATCGGGTCGGTGGTGGCAGCCGATCTGGTCGCCCCGCACAAGAAGGCCGGCGCGATCGCCATGATGTTCACGGGCCTCACCGTCGCGAACGTCGTCGGTGTGCCGCTCGGCACCTACATCGGCCAGAGCGTCGGCTGGCGGAGCACGTTCTTCGTCGTCGCGGCGCTCGGTGTCATCGGTCTGCTCGGTGTGGCCAGGCTCGTTCCCGACCAGCCCCGCGCCGAAGGCATCCGGCTCCGCCACGAGCTCGCCGCGTTCCGCAACGTACAGGTGCTGCTCGCCATGGCGATGACCGTGCTGGGCTTCGGCGGTGTCTTCGCCGCGATCACCTACATCACACCGATGATGACCGAGATCGCCGGCTACTCGGCCTCGTCCGTCACCTGGCTGCTGGTTCTCTTCGGCCTCGGAATGGTCGGAGGCAATCTGCTCGGCGGCAAGTTCGCCGACCGCCGTCTGATGCCCCTGCTGTACGTGTCGCTGGGCGGCCTCGCCGTCGTCCTGTCGCTGTTCACGCTCACCGCCCACAACAAGATCGCGGCGGCCGTCACCATCTTCCTCATCGGCGGCCTGGGCTTCGCGACCGTCCCCCCGCTGCAGAAGCGGGTGCTCGACCAGGCGGCCGGGGCCCCGACGCTCGCCTCTGCGGTGAACATCGGCGCCTTCAACCTCGGCAACGCCCTGTCCGCGTGGCTCGGCGGCATGGTCATCGCCGCCGGTCTCGGCTACACCGCGCCCAACTGGGTCGGCGCGGCGCTCGCCGCCTCCGCGCTGGTGCTCGCCGTCGTCTCCAGCACTCTGGAGCGCCGCACGACCGCCCGCAGCCGTCTCGTCGCCGCGCACGTTCCGGAGCCGGCCGCCGTACCCGCGGTCCGGCACTGAACACCCCTGATCCCCCCCCACACGCATTCCACCGCACCACATCAAGGAGCCACCCCCCATGAGCACCCTCTCAGCCGCTGTAGCCCCGCTGACCACGCAGGACGCGGAGGCGCTGATCGAAGCGGCCCGTTCCGCCGCAGAGACCGCAGGCGTCGCGGCAGCCGTCACGGTCCTCGATGCGGGCGGTCACCTGCTGGCCTTCCGCCGCGACGACCGGGCCGTCCTCATCGCCGGCGAAACCAGCACCCGCAAGGCGTACACGGCGCTGCAGCTCAACACCCCCACAGCGGACCTCGTCGACGCGGTGCAGCCGGGTGGCCTCTTCCACACCCTGCCGACCGCGCTGGACCGGCCGTTGCTCTTCATCGCCGGGGGAGTACCGGTCCACCGCGACGGCCGGCTGATCGGTGCGATCGGGGTCGGTGGCGGTGTTCCCGAGCAGGACCACGGGTTCGCGACCACCGCCGTCGCCGGCCTCGTCTGAGGTCGCCTCTGCCCCGTGCACACAGCCTATTCACTGGTGTCAGCTTCCCCTGGGCCGGACAATCCTCGTCCATGGGAGCTGACATTCACGGGTTCGTCGAGTGCCGGTCGAGGTGGGCGGAACCGGAGGACGCCTGGTCGGCAGCGGTCGATCTCGATCTGCTGTACCTGGGCCGGAACTACGACGCGTTCGGCTGCCTGTTCGGCGTGCGGAATCACGCAGGCTTCGCACCGCTCGCGGCGGAGCGGGGGCTGCCCGAACTGATCTCGGACGCCGTACGCGCGGAGTTCGACGACTGGGGCTCCGGCGCACACAGCTCCAGCTGGATCGGCTGGGGTGAAGTGAAGTGCGTCGACTGGGACGAGCCCGGCGAGACCACGGACCGGCGGATCCACGAGTACGAAGTGGTGGACGGCGCGTGGGTGCTCGTCTCCAAGGCGGCCTGGAGCGCTCGCTTCGCCAAAGCGGCGGGACTGCCGCTCCATCCCCCGACCGGCACGGTCGACTACGGCCGGACGGACTGGCCGGAGGGCACCGAGTGGAGGGACGGCGACCGTCTCTACCGGGTGGAGCGGATGACCCGGCGCGAGGCCGTGCCGGCGGAGGGCGAGTGGAAGCCGGTCTGGTCCGTGATGGAAGCCCTCGCCGCAGTACACGGCGACGAGAACGTCCGGCTCACCGTTTGGTTCGACAACTGAGCAGGACGCCGGCCCGGAGCGGTGATCCCGGGGCTCGGATCGTCCTTCCTGCTGTCAGCCCGTCGCCACGCTCAGCGGCGCGAAGCGGTGTGTCCAGTCCCCCGGCTGCTCCGGGCCCCCGAGGCTCATCACCGTGGTCGCCGGTCCGGACTCCAGCCCGCACTCCCTGAACCAGTCCAGCAATTCCTCGTGGCGGGCGTCGATGTCCGCACGAAGCGGCCGGTCCGTCGCCGCGGCCAGCGAGGTCACGAGCAGCTTCGCGGTGGCGGTGTCCCGCGCGATCAGCGGACCGACCGCATGGCTCTCCGAGCTGGGCCACAGCGCGGCGTAGCCGACCAGCTCCCCGTCCTCCTCGGCCACCCGCAGATGGTCGGCGAAGGCCGGCAGGCGGACCAGGATGTGCGTCCGGTCGAGGCCGAAGGCGTCCGTGTCCAAGCGGAGTATGGCCTGCAGATCTCCCGCCGAGGCCGGGCGAACCGTCAGCCCCGCACCGGCTGCCGTACCCGGGTGACCCGCCGCGTCGAGAAGGCCCGGCTCCGTGAGGGGCCGGAAGGGCCCGCTCACCCGCTCGGTCCGCCCCACAGCAAGGAAGCCGAGCTCTTCGTAGAGCGGCCGGCCCGCATCCGTCGCGTGGAGGCTGAGGGGGATGCCCCCGGTCGACTCGATCACCTGCTGCATCAGGTACCGCCCGATTCCCTGCCGGGCGTAGCGTCCGGCGACCAGCAGCATGCCGATGGCAGCCATGCGGGGGCCGTACGCGGTCACCACGCACGTCGCCATCAGACCCTTGCTCTCCGGATCGTCGATGCCGTAGGCCGTGCCCGCAGTGAGAAGCAGCCCCCACCGGTGTTCATCACGGGGCCAGCCGCGGTCCTCGCTGAGATCGGCGCACGGGACCAGGTCGTCCCGGTTGAGGCGCCGCAGGGGCAGATCGGCGAGCGGGCGGGGCAGTGAGCGGGACATAGGGGTCAGGCTGTCCGACGCAGTGATCGCTCGTCCAGCGCTTTAACGGATCTGGCTGAGACGCGCAGCCGTCGGCCGCGCCGGGTCGGGCCCCATGGCTTCAGCACGGAGATCGCGGTCATGAAGAGATAGGCCGCCGTGGCGACCGAGGGAGCGACGACCAAGCTGATGTCGACGGCTCCCCGGTCCACGGCTTCGTTGATGCCGGGGCGCAAGGAGAAGACCGAGAGTCCGGTGGTCACCAGGGTGAGCCAGAACTTCGTCCAGACCCAGCGGTGCCTGGCCAGCCCCCAGGGGGTGCCGAGCGACAGGATCAGGCCGCTGAGCAGGGTGGCCAGCGCGACCGGGATGACCAGCCAGTCGCCGAAGATCTTCATGGCCCGGGTGGCGGCCCGGGCGGTGGCGGGATCTCCGGTCGAGAAGGCGGTGATGCCGAGTGCCAGCAGACCGACGGTGAGACCGAGCCAGCTGACGGATACCGACACATGGGCGACAAGGAGGCCTCTGCGGGTGTGGCGCTTGAGTGGTTTCACGTGAAACACGGTGCCGGGGACCGCGTGGCAGGTCATCTGACGAGGGGAGTATCCCCGCGTACTGGCCTCGGCGTACGAGCGGCCTGTGCCCTCGATGTGGCACAGGCCGCGGGGCCGGGACGGGCAGGGGTCAGCCGAGGTCGGGCGCGTGCATCGCCCGGACACCTTCGATGTTTCCGTCCAGGTAGTGCCTCAGTGACAGCGGTACCAGGTGCACGGCAGCGATTCCGACCCGGCTGAAGGGCACCCGGACGACGTCGTACTCCCCGCAGGGGTCTTCGACCTCGGGGCCGTGGCGCAGGGACAGGTCCATGGATTCGAGACGGCAGACGAAGAAGTGCTGGACCTTGACGCCCTTCACGCCGCCGCCCTCGATGTGTTCCACGGTGTCGACGAAGCAGGGCACCACATCAGTGATCTTGGCGCCGAGCTCCTCGTCCAGTTCGCGGTGCAGGGCCTCGACGACGGTCGCGTCCTCGGGCTCGACCCCGCCGCCGGGTGTGAGCCAGTACGGATCCACCCCGGGTTTGGTGCGCTTGATGAGGATCAGGTCGTTGCCGTCGAGCAGGACGGCGCGTGCGGTGCGCTTGACCACAGGACGTTCGGTCATGGCAAGAGAGTGGCCCGCAGAACGGGTTCTGAAACACCTGGCGGCCTCCGGCCCGTCCTGCGGTCACCAGGCGGCCGCGGCACGCAGCAGTACCTCGTGTGCCCGTGCGAGATGCGGCAGTGCGAGCGTGCCGGTTCGCACGGCCAGGAAGTACGTGCGCAGAGGAGGCACCGGTGGATCGAGGAGCGCCACCAGCTCTCCCCTCTCCAACGCGTCCTCGCACAGATACCGGGGCAGCACGGCCAGCCCTGCCCCGGCCACCGCGCATTCCAGGACCGCCCGCAGGTCAGGCGTGATGACGGCCCCTGCTGCCGCGGGCCGGCTGTCGAAGACCGACGCCCAGTACCGGGAGACGAGGGGCAGGCTCTCGTGCACTTCGACCACCGGCAGCTGTTCCAGGACCACCGGGCCGTTGTGCCGCAGCGTTCCCGGGCCCAGACGCCCCGCCCACCGCGGTGCTGCGACCAGGACGTGCTCCTCGTCGCAGAGCGGGACTGCGGTCAGCAGGCCGCCGCGCGGCCGGGCCGTCACGATCGCCAGGTCGTGGTGGCCGGCGGCCAGACCGTCGAGGGTCTCGTCGGTGTCGGCGGAGAACGAGCTGCGCAGTGCGAGCCCCTGGGCGATGAGCGGGGTGAGTGCCGGCAGGGCCCGCAGCGAGGTGAACTCCGGCGGACCCGCCAGATGGAGCGTCCGTACGCCCGACTCCTCGTCGAGTTCCGCCTCGGTGATCTCGACCAGGGCGTCCAGATGGGGAGCGGCCCGGTGCGCGAGTTCGTCGCCGATGGTGGTGGGTGTCACGCCGCGGGCCCGGCGGAGGAAGAGCGGGCGGCCCAGCTGCCGTTCCAGGGTGCGGATCTGCGAGGTCACGGCGGGCTGGGAGAGGCCGAGGAGTGCGGCGGCCCGGGTGAACGAGCCGGCGCGGTGCACGGTGACGAAGGTGCGCAGCAGGGCCAGGTCCATGTCCGTTCCCTCTCACCGTGCGGCCCGTCGGACTCCGGCAACTATAAATATGTCGATAGGTCGCTGCCGCTACTGTGATTGGACACTGACGCAGAGTCAACTAGCCTTGTCGAGGCGGTTCTTCGCGAGGAGAAGGCGGGAACCGGGACGGTCCGAGCCACGAGGGGGGAGGCTCGGACCGTCCGTACCGCACCGGTGCGGGTCCTCAGCTCCCGGTGACGGCCTCGGCCAGCGCGCGCTCCACGTCGGTTACCAGGTCCGTGGCGTTCTCGGCTCCGACGGAGAAGCGGATGAAGCCTTCCGGCACGGCGTCGCCGCCCCAGCGGGCTCGGCGTTCGGCGGTGGAACGCACGCCGCCGAAGCTGGTGGCGTCCTCGGCGAGACGGAGCGCCGACAGGAACCGCTCGGCGGTGTCGCGGTCCGCCAGCACGAACGACACGACGGATCCGAAGCGCCGCATCTGCCGCACCGCGTTCGGATACGAGGCGTCGGCCGGCAGCCCGGGGTAGCGCAGCCCGCTCACCTCGGGGTGCTTGGCGAGGGTCTCGGCCAGCAGAAGGGCGTTCGCGCACTGCCGCTCGATCCGAAGCTCCAGTGTGGCCAGGGAGCGGTGAGCGAGCCAGGCTTCCATCGGGCCCGGGATGGCACCCACGACCTTGCGCCAGCGCCGCACTCCCGCTGCCAGCTCGGAATCCCGGCAGGTCACATGACCGAGCAGGATGTCGCCGTGACCGGTCATGCCCTTGGTGTCGCTGGCCACCGAGAAGTCGGCGCCGAGCTCCAGCGGGCGCTGGCCGAGCGGGGTGGCGAGGGTGTTGTCGACGGCGACGAGCGTGCCGCCCGCGTGCGCCGCCTCGACGAGCCGGCGCACGTCACAGACGTCGAGCCCGGGGTTCGACGGGGTCTCGATCCACAGCAGCCGCGCCCCCTCGAGAAGGGCCAGCTGGGCATCGCCCCCGGTCGGGGCGGTGCGCACCTCGACGCCGTAGGCCTCCAACTGCGCACGTACCAGCGGAAGAGCCTGGTAGCCGTCGTCGGGCAGCACGACGACATCGCCGGTGCGTACCTGGGACAGCAGAACCGCCGAGACCGCCGCCATCCCGGACGCGAAGACCGTGGTCTCGACGTTCTCGCCCGGCGCTTCGAGCTCGCCGATGGCCCGCTCCAGGTGGGTCCAGGTCGGGTTGGTGTCACGGCCGTAGGTGTACGGCCCGGTCGGCTCGCCGGACAGGTGGAAGTGCGCGGCGAAGACCGGACCGGGGAGAGTGGGCTCGTACTGCTGCGGTTCCGGCAGACCCGCACGTACCGCCCGGGTTCCGTCGCCCATCGTGCTCATATACGTGTCCTCGCTTCTCTCCCCGGTCTGTCACCGGTCCTGCCGTCACTGTCTCAGGCACTCGGTGGTCAGTCCTCGTCGGGCAGGACGACGTTCAGCGCCCAGGACACGATCGAAATGATCAGACCGCCGAGGACGGCGGTCCAGAAGCCGTCGACGTGGAAACTCAGGTTCAGCACGTCGGCCAGCCATGAGGTCAGCAGCAGCATCAGGGCGTTCACCACCAGGGTGATCAGCCCCAGGGTGAGGATGAAGAGCGGCAGCGTGAGCAGCTTCACCACCGGCTTGACCAGGAAGTTGACCAGGCCGAAGATCAGCGCGACCACGATCAGGGTCAGTATCTTGCGGCCGGTGCTGCCACCGGTCAGCGTGATGTCGTGGAGCAGCCAGATGGCTACAGCCAGCGCACCTGCGTTGGCGATCGTCTTGACTACGAAATTCTTCATGTGTCTGATCGTGGCAGACATGATCGGTGGCGGACACCGGCTGGACAGAGGCAAGGGGCGGACGGGCCATGAAGGCATTCAGACTGGACGAACTGGAGGCGGAACGGGCCGCCAACGACGGTGCTTATCTCCAGTTCGTCCGCGAACGGAACATGTCTGTCGGTCTGTACGCACTGGACGCCGGTGAGCTCGACCCGCAGCAGCCGCACCATCAGGACGAGGTCTACCTCGTCGTCAGCGGGCGCGCTTCGATCACCGTGGGCATGGAAACGACGCAGGTGGGCAGAGGAAGTGTCGTGTATGTACCTGCTGGCACCGCCCACAAGTTCCATCACATCACGGAGGACCTGCGCGTGATGGTGGTCTTCTCGCCGCCCGAGGGCTGAGCCGCACGCGGCCGGGGGCAGGGTCGCGTCCAGGGGATCCCTAGGGGATCGATCAGGGGAGTTCAAGGGCTCGGAGCCCCCGCAGCCGGGCGCGACACCTCTAGCATCGAAGCAGGAACTCACAGAGACGAGGTATGGACGATGGCCGTGCGGGAGATATTCGCGGGAATGCCCTGGTGGGTGAAGTGGATCGCGGTGCCCGTCATCGCGATCGTCGTGTTCGGCGGTCTGATCGCCAGCATCGTCGGCTTCGTGATCGGTCTGCTGTTCAAGATCCTGCTCTTCGTCATCCTGATCGGCGGGCTCGTCTTCGTCGTGCGGAAGTTCATGTCGTCCTCCTCCTCACGAGGCGACTGGTAACCGCACGAGCGGCCGGGCGATTAGCCCAGCTGAGCTAAGCGGAAGGCGAAACGGCACTCGGCCAGGATGCTCCCGATACAGTGGCAGTCCGCTGCCGCCACCTGGGAAAACACCGTCAGTCGCCACCCTGACCAGTGGTTTGTACGGCATCCGGCCTTCTGGACCCCAGGCCTGCGGCAGATCTGTGGGGGCGGCCCCCACAGGCGGGCTGACCGCCCGTCACCATGCCTGGGGGTGACCGTTGACCACGGCATCGAGTACCGCCGTTCCGACGCTGATCGGATCGGTGCAGCGGGCGCTGAGGCTGCTGGAGGCTGTGGGCACCCATCGCGACGGGGCACCGGCCAAACAGCTCGCACGGGAAGCGGGGCTCCCCCTTCCCACCGCCTACCACCTGCTGCGCACGCTGACCCATGAGGGATATCTGCGCAGGGAGAACGGCGTCTTCCTCTTCGGCGCAGCCGCGGAGCGGCTGGTGGACGACGGAGCGCTGCAGAATCGTCGCAGCAGGATGACCCAGTCCCTGGGGCGGTGGCGGGACATCATCGGTGCCCCGGTGTACTGCGCCGTCTACCGCGACGGCGAGATCGAGCTCGTCGCGGTCGCGGACACCCCGGCGGCGCCCGCGGTGGAGGAGTGGGCGGCGTTCGGCGAGACGGGGCATGCCCACGCGATCGGTCAGTGTCTGCTGAGCCAGCTCGACGAGCAGGCCCGTGAGGATCACCTGGACCGGCATCCGGTGCGCCCGCTGACGCGCTACTCCGTGCGCGACCGGCCGGCACTTCTTGAGCGGCTGCGGTCGATCGAGCGTACGGAACCTGTCGTCGAACGACAGGAGTACGCGCTCGGAACGGTCTGCGCGGCCATCCCGATCGCGGCCGGATTCACGGCCGCCGCGATGGCCATTTCGGTCCCTCTCGACCAGGAAGAACGGTTGCTCCCCGCAGTCGAACGACTACGTGGCGAAGTGGCCAGCCTCTTGCGTTCGTTCGTGTTCTCTATCAGTATCTGAAAAATCACTCCTTGTGATCTGCTATCGCGTGCACCACGATGGCGTCAATAGGGCCATGGGGGATCATTCCTGGCCAGATTCATCTACTGCGGGGTTGAACGATGCGCGAGTCGGTTCAAGCTGAGGTCATGATGAGCTTCCTCGTCTCCGAGGAGCTCTCTTTCCGTATCCCGGTGGAGCTCCGGTACGAAGTGTGCGATCCGTACGCGATCCGGATGACCTTCCATCTGCCCGGCGATGCCCCCGTCACCTGGGCTTTTGGCCGCGAGCTGCTGCTCGACGGTCTCAACAGCCCCAGTGGTGACGGCGATGTGCACATCGGGCCGACCGAGCCCGAAGGGCTGTCCGACGTCCACATCCGGCTCCAGGTGGGGGCTGACCGTGCGCTCTTCCGGGCCGGTACGGCACCACTCGTGGCGTTCCTCGACCGGACGGACAAGCTCGTACCGCTCGGGCAGGAGTGCACGCTGGGTGACTTCGAGGGCAATCTGGAAGAGGCGCTGGGGCGGATTCTGGCCGAAGAACAGAACGCCGGTTGACGAAGCCCGTGTCCCTGGCCTGCTTGGTGGTCGAACAGCACACCTGCCGAACGGGTGAATCGCTCTCCGTGACCGGGCACTCAGGACTTCGCCCGACGACGGCGACCCCTGCCGCTCCGTACGAAGGCCGGAGTTTCGGAATCCGGGGCGGGCCCGGTGCGGTCGGCGGAGACGACCAGTGCCGCGAGCGCCGTGGTCACCGGCACCGAGGCGACCAGTCCGATCGAGCCGATCAGAGTGCGCACGATCTCCTCCGCCACCAGTTCGCTGTTGGCCACCGTCCCCACGCTGCTCTGGGCGATCGAGAACAGCAGCAGCAAGGGAAGTGCGGCGCCCGCATAGGCGAGGACCAGGGTGTTGACCACCGAGGCGATGTGGTCGCGGCCGATCCTGATCCCTGCCCGGTAGAGCTTCTTCGCACTCATCGTCGGGTCCGCCTGGTGCAGTTCCCAGACCGCCGAGGTCTGGGTCACCGTCACATCGTCGAGCACTCCCAGGGAGCCGATGATGACGCCGGCCAGCAGCAGCCCGCTCATGTCGATGTGCGGATACAGACCGTGGATGAGGCCGGTGTTGTCGTCGGTGTTCCCGCTCAGACTCGCCCAGCCGATGAAGAGCGAGCCGAGCAGCCCGATCAGCAGCAGTGAGATCAGGGTGCCGATGACGGCCACCGAGGTGCGGGCCGTCAGCCCGTGGCAGATGTAGAGCGCGATCAGCATGATGGCGCTCGCTCCGACGACCGCCACGACCAGCGGGTTCGAGCCCTGCAGGATGGCCGGAAGGATGAACAGGGTCAGGACGGCGAAGGACAGGGCGAGCGCCACCAGGGCCATCACCCCGCGCATTCTGCCCACGGCCACCACCACCAGCGCGAAGACCCCGGCCAGCAGCATCAGCGGGAACTTCCGGTTCACGTCGGTCACGGAGTACTGGAGGTCACGGGGAGCGTCGGGCGCGTACGCGACGACCACCCCCTGCCCCTCCCGCAGTTGCCGGGGTGCGCCGGGCTGGACGACCTCGACGAACTTCCGGCCCTTGTCCCGACCGCTCGTGATCTCGACGGTCGCCTTCCCGCAGAGGTCGGCCGGGTCGCTCTCCTCGGTCTGCTCGCCGGTGGGCGGCGTGGTCCCGTCGCTGACGGGCAGCTGGGAGGCGTTCACGTCCTTGCAGTCGACCTTGTCGATGTTCACCACCTTTCCCTGCTGGGTCTGCCGGTCGAATCCGACACCGGTCCGCTCGTGCGCCGGCGCACCACCGGGCCAGAGGACCACGAGGCCGACGACGACCGCGGCCGCGAACGGGATCAGCACGGCGGCGATCACCTTGCGCAGGTGGCCGGAGACGGGTGCGGCGGGACCGTGGCTGTGGGAGTGCCCGTGCTGATGGCCCTGCGGTTCGGGGGCGTTATGGGGGGACGTCACCGGCCGATCATCGCAAGAAGAGAAGGGCCCTCTGTTCATCTCGCCGGCAAGGGCGCTAGCGTGGTGGCACCTTTGCACACGCGGGAGCTCGGAGCACCGGGCTGAGAGGGCGCTGATCTCCGTACGTCCGTACGGGACACGCTGCGCCGACCGCCGAACCTGTTACCGGGTAATGCCGGCGTAGGGAGTAGGTCTCATGACCACATCGGACACACGCATGCCTGCCTCGAACCAGAGCGACGAGGCCGGGAAGTCCATCGGCTGGCACAAGGGTTATGTCCAGGGCTCACGTCCGGACCTTCGGGTGCCGGTCCGCCAGGTGCACCTCACCAACGGCAACGACGTGACGCTGTACGACACGTCGGGGCCGTACACCGACCCCACCACCGAGACCGACGTCCGCCGCGGACTGGCACCTCTGCGGGAGAACTGGATCATCGCCCGCGGCGACACCGAGGAGTACACGGGACGTCCCGGACGCCCCGAGGACGACGGGCTCAAGCACACCTCACCGCGCGGTGGGCTGCGCAACCTGGACGCGGTCTTCCCCGGCCGCCCCCGCCAGCCGCGACGCAGCCGGGACGGCCGCCCCGTCACCCAGCTCGCGTACGCCCGCCGGGGCGAGGTCACGCCCGAGATGGAGTACGTGGCGATCCGGGAGAACGTCGATCCGGAGGTGGTGCGCGAGGAGATCGCCGCCGGCCGGGCCGTCCTTCCGGCGAACGTGAACCACCCGGAGATCGAGCCGATGATCATCGGCAAGCGGTTCCTGGTGAAGGTGAACGCCAACATCGGCAACTCCGCGGTCTCGTCCTCCATCGAGGAGGAGGTGGACAAGATGACCTGGGCGACCAAGTGGGGCGCCGACACCGTCATGGATCTGTCCACCGGCCGCAACATCCACACCACCCGTGAGTGGGTTCTTCGCAACTCCCCCGTGCCGATCGGCACCGTGCCGCTCTACCAGGCCCTGGAGAAGGTCGACGGCAGGGCCGAGGAGCTGACCTGGGAGGTCTACAAGGACACGGTCATCGAGCAGGCCGAGCAGGGCGTCGACTACATGACGGTGCACGCCGGCGTGCGCCTGCCGTACGTACCGCTCACGGCCCGTCGCAAGACCGGCATCGTCTCCCGGGGCGGCTCGATCATGGCGGCGTGGTGCCTCGCACACCACAAGGAGTCGTTCCTCTACGAGAACTTCGAGGAGCTCTGCGAGATCCTCGCCTCGTACGACGTGACGTACTCCCTGGGCGACGGGCTGCGGCCCGGGTCGATCGCGGACGCCAACGACGAGGCCCAGTTCGCGGAGCTGCGCACGCTCGGCGAACTGAACACGATCGCAAAGCGGTTCGGGGTCCAGACCATGATCGAGGGGCCGGGCCACGTCCCGATGCACAAGATCAAGGAGAACATCGACCTCCAGCAGGAGATCTGCGAGGAGGCGCCGTTCTACACGCTCGGCCCGCTGACGACCGATGTGGCGCCCGCGTACGACCACATCACCTCGGGCATCGGCGCCGCGATGATCGCCTGGTGGGGGACGGCGATGCTCTGCTACGTGACGCCCAAGGAGCACCTCGGCCTGCCCAACAGGGACGACGTGAAGACCGGGGTCATCACGTACAAGATCGCGGCCCATGCGGCGGACCTCGCCAAGGGACACCCGGGGGCGCAGGAATGGGACGACGCACTGTCGGACGCCCGGTTCGAGTTCCGCTGGGAGGACCAGTTCAATCTGGCGCTCGATCCGGACACGGCACGGGAGTTCCACGACGAGACGCTGCCCGCCGAACCGGCGAAGACGGCGCACTTCTGCTCGATGTGCGGACCGAAGTTCTGCTCGATGAAGATCTCCCAGAAGATCCGTGACGAGCACGGCGACGGGGCCACGGCCGTCCACACCGAGTTCGACGCGGAGGCGCTGGCCGGCATGGCGGTGAAGTCCGAGGAGTTCGCCGCCCGGGGCAACCGCGTGTACCTCCCGCTGACGGACTGACGCCCGGTTGAGCAGGCGCTGTTCCGGACTGGCCGACGGCCCGTCCGGAACAGCGCCCGAAAGCCTGGATCAAGGATCCGACGGCACGTCAAGATGTGTCCATGGCAAACGAATCGGTCACCCCGCGCACCATCGCCGACCGCCACCTCGATCAGGTGGCCGCACACGATCCGATGACCTCCGCATGGCTGGGCCTGAACCCGGGCGACGACCGGCAGCCGGACCTCTCCCCGGACGGATTCGAGGCCCACGCCGAGCTGGCCCGGCGCAGTCTCGCCGCGCTCGACGCCGCTCCTGTGCCCGGCGACCCCGCCGAGCAGGCGTGCGCCCGGCTGCTGCGGGAACGGCTGACCGCCGAACTCGCGATGCACGAAACCGGCGAGAACTACCGACAACTGCGCACGGTGGGCGCGCATGTCGAGCAGGTGCGGTCGATCTTCACCCTCATGCCCACGACCACCGACGAGGACTGGGCGGCGGTGGCCGGCCGGCTGCGCAACCTCCCCGGGGCACTGGACGGCTACCGGAGCACCCTCACCGAGGGCATATCCCGCGGCCTGCTCGCTGCTCCCCGGCAGGCCGCCGGGGTGATCGGCCAGCTCGCCGACTGGACCGGGGAGTCCGCCGGACAGGGCGCGGGCAGGGACGCGGGCTGGTTCGCCGGCTTCGTCGCGGACGGCACCGAGCGGATGCGTCCTGAGCTGGATGCCGCCGCCCTCCGGGCCACCCGCGCCGTCTCCGAGTTCCGTGAGTGGCTGCGCGACACCTACCTCCCCGCTGCGGCGGGCACTCCGGACGCGGTGGGCCGGGAGCGCTATCTGCGGGCCGCCCGGCACAACACCGGCGCCGAACTCGACCTGGACGAGGCCTACAACTGGGCCTGGGACGAGTTCCACCGGACGCTCGCCGAGATGCGCGTCGAAGCCGTGCGCATCCTGCCCGGCGCGGGCCTCCTCGAGACCATGCACCACCTGGAGGAGCACGGCCACGCGGTCAAGGGTGAGGAAGCCGCCCGCGACTGGTTGCAGCAGCTGATGGACGAGGCGATCAGCACGCTCGACGGCAGCCACTTCGACCTCTCCGGTCCGCTCCGCAAGGTCGAGTCCCGCATCGCGCCGGCCGGCAGCGCCTCCGGCCCCTACTACCAGGGCCCGAGCCTCGACTTCAGCCGCCCGGGACGTACCTTCCTGCCCGCTCTGGAGCAGGGCACCTACCCGACCTGGCAGCTCGTCAGCATCTGGTACCACGAGGGCGTACCCGGCCATCACCTCCAGTTCGCCCAGTGGGTCACGGTCGCCGACCGCCTCAGCCGCTACCAGGTCACCGAGGGCATGGTCAGCGCCAACATCGAAGGCTGGGCGCTGTATGCCGAGCGATTCATGGACGATCTGGGCTGCTTCTCCGAACCCGCGCGCCGGCTCGGCTTCCTGGACGGGCAGATGCTGCGCACCATCCGGGTGATCGTCGACATCGGCATGCACCTCGGGCTCGCCGTCCCCGCCGACTCGGGCTTCCACCCGGGCGAACGCTGGACGGGCGCCCTCGCAGCGGAGTTCATGGCCACCTACAACGGCAGCCCCGCTGCCCGCCGTGACGCGGAGATCGACCGCTACCTCGGCTGGCCCGGCCAGGCCATCGGCTACAAGCTCGGCGAACGCGCCTGGCTCCAGGGCCGCGCGGAGGCGAAGCGGCGCCATGGTGCGGCCTTCGACCTCAAGGCCTGGCACATGAAGGCACTGTCCCAGGGCTCGTTGGGGCTCGATGACCTGGTGGGCAGCCTGGCGGCGCTGTAGGTCCGGAAACGACCGGGGCCGACACCCCGGGGGCCGTCGTGGATCTTCCGGGAACCGGCCTCGGCGCGCGGATCGCCCGAGCGCGGACCGCCCGAGCACCGGCCCCGGTGCGCGGACCGCCCGAGCGACCCGGCCTCGGCACGTGGACCTCCCGAGCACGGACCTTCCGAGCACGAGCCCCGGTGCGCGGACCGCCCGAGCCACCGCCCCGGTCATTCCGGTTCGTGCTCGGGCCCGCCGAAGTCGGGGCTGGTGAAGTCCGGGCTCGTGAACGTCGGGCGGGGAGCGGCGGCCGGGCCGTCGTCCGGGCTGGTGAAGTCGGGCCTGCTGTAGCCGATCTTCGGGATGCGGTTGGGCGAGCGGTGCGGGATGCGCGCGGCCGGGGCGGCCCCGGGGTCGGCGAGGGCGTCCCGCAGGAACGGCAGGATGCCGCGCTCCAGCAGGGCGTGGCGCCAGGCCTCCCTGGCGCGGGCCACGTCCTCCGGGAACTCCTCGCCATGCTCCTCGGCATCCACCGATGTCGAGCCGTTGCGCAGAGCCGTGACCAGAAGGCCGACGGCGGCGACGAGGATGGCGGCCGCCATCGCCGCCGCGAAGAACCAGCCCGCGCCGACCATGGTGCGCGCGAACGACGGGGGCGGGTCGAGAGCCTTCAGGATGTAACCGATGAGCAGGAAGATCACCGCGGCGGTGCCTGCCAGCACCGGAGCCAGGACGGTGATGACGACTCCCACGCCGGCGCCCGACTGCCGGGCGCCGTGCGCGCCGGTGTCGGGTTCGCCGTCCTCGTCCGATCCGGCGGCCGCGGCGCGGATTTCCTCGCGGGCCTTCACGTAGTGCTCGTACTCGGTGGCCGCCGCGGCGGTGATCAGCGCGGTGGCGGCCATAGCCATGGTGCGTAGCTGCACCGGATTGAGCCGTTCGCCGACAGCGGCCAGATCCGGTCGTTCATGGGCGTGACGCAGTGCGTCGTCGAGGATCCGCTCGTACTCGGGCCGGTCCTCGGTCAGCAGGTGCGGAGCGCTGTTCATGTGCATCCCCCGATGCTCCGTAGGGCCTGTTTACCCGGTCGAACCGGGCAGTCGGGCGGAAACGGAGGAGAGCCTGCTACTGATACGCCGATGGTAGAGCGCCCACGGCACGGGGTGACAGGGGGTTTCCGGAAATAGGCCCAGTGGTCCGCGTGTTCAGGTCGGGGTGCGTCTTCCCCGAAGAACGTCAGTCATGCAGCGGGAGCTGAACGACCAGTAGCTTTCCGGCCATGGTCACTCCGCCGTCCATGGCGATCGCGAGCCCGTCCGCGTACACGTGCGGACCGTCCACCAGCGGTCCCGACCTGTCCTCGCCGTCCTCGGAGCCGACCTCGCCGAGAAGGTAGGGAATGGGGCTGTGACCATGGACGACGCGTCGGCCGCCGTAGGCCGCCATGAGCTCCTGCACGGCCTGCGGACCCGCTTCGTCGCGGAAGGCGAACCGCTTGGTCAGCTTGCGGAAGAGGTCCCAGCACTCGTCGGCGTCGTTCCGCGTGAGAATGGCGTGCACTGTGTCGTTGACGTCCTCGATGGTGGACCCGTAATCGAGGTACGCCGTCGTGTCCGAGTGCATCAGGAGGTGCTCGTCCTCCTCGACGACGGCGTCGAGCCGGGACATCCACTGGAGGTGGACGTCCTGGAGCCGCTCCATGTCCGTCTTCTGACCGCCGTTCAGCAGCCAGGCGGCCTGGAATGTGGCGGTGCCCGCGCCGGAGTTGACGGGGGTGTCGCCGAAGCGCTTGGCGCCGATGAGGAGCAGTTCGTGGTTGCCCATCAGGGCCTTGCAGTAGCCGCCCGCGGCCGCGGCCTCGGCGGAGAGCCGCATCACGAGGTCGATGACGCCGATTCCGTCGGGTCCCCGGTCGGTGAAGTCGCCCAGGAACCAGAGCCGCGCGTTGCCCGCGGACCAGTTGCCCTCGGAGTCGATGAGGCCCTGCTCGGTGAGGGCGGCGAGGAGTTCGTCGAGATAGCCGTGGACGTCACCGACGACGTACAGCGGGCCGAGCCCCGACTCCTGTGCGGGACGCGGCTCGGGCACGGCCCGTACCTGGACGGTGTCCTCGCGCCTGATCACGGGGAGGTCGCGCGCGGTCGGGGTGTACCCCTCCGGCGGCTCGCCCCCCGGGAATCCGCTGCCCGGGTGCGGTGAGGCGGGCGGCGCAGGGGACTGCGCATAGGGCGGTACGCGGAAGTCGCGCAACGTCGCCGTCCGCACCACGGGTTCCTGACCGGCCCCCTGTGTCATCGACCCCTCCACCACCGTCGTGCCGCCGTACACCTGACGGGCCCTGCTGGTCGGGGCGGTCCGCGGTGTCGTGCGCCCATCATAGGAATGAGGATCGTGCTCTGTGACGCACCAGGGGTGGTGAATCCGTGCGCACGCCAGGTTCGTCGGTCGATTGGTCCCAATTCGCCTGATCAATCCCCTGCCGGGGAGCGCGGCGCACTGACCGTGGTGCGTGGTGGACGGCGTTGCGAGGAGGTCCGGACGATGAGTTCCGTAGGTATGACCTGTTCCACCGGTCCGTCCTGGTCGACGCCTTCGATGGCGTCGATGAGCAGCTGGACGACCGCGGTGCCGATGCGCCGGGGCTTGAGCGAGAGCGTCGTGATGGGCGGCTCGGTCGTCGCGTACACCGTGGACTCGCTGCAGCAGACCAGCAGCAGGTCCTCCGGGACGCGCAGGCCGTACCGGCGGGCGGCCGCCAGCAGATCGGTGCCGTTGGGGTCGAAGAGGCCGTACACGGCGTCAGGGCGGTCCGGGCGGGCCA
The DNA here is from genome assembly GCF_019399235.1 of Streptomyces poriferorum. Taxonomy (GTDB): domain Bacteria; phylum Actinomycetota; class Actinomycetes; order Streptomycetales; family Streptomycetaceae; genus Streptomyces; species Streptomyces poriferorum. The sequence continues at coordinate 24,437 of NZ_JAELVH010000007.1, forward strand.
GCAGGCGGTCGGCCGCCACAGCGCCCGCACACGGGTCGTGGGCGGGGTACGACTCGTACACCGGGTCCTGGCCGACGCGCTCGCACCAGTGGAGGTACGCGGTGGTCGAGAGCCGCGTGTACGTGTCGGTGGTGGTGCCGGTGAGCAGCCCGATACGGCGCGCCCCGGCGGCGGCGAGGTGGTCGAGGAGGTCGAGCACGGCGGCCCGGTGGTCGTTGTCCACCCAGGCGGTGACCGGAAGGGTCCCGGCCGGCCGGCCGTCGGACACGACGGGCAGCCCTTGGCGTACGAGTTCGGTGACGACCGGGTCCTGGTCGGAGGGGTCGATCACGACGGTGCCGTCGAGCGCGACGTTCGACCAGACGTCGTGGCGTGAGGTGGCGGGGAGGATGACGAGGGCGTAGCCGCGGGCGAGTGCGGCGGAGGTGGCGGCTCGGGCCATCTCGGCGAAGTACGCGAATTCGGTGAAGGTGAAAGGTTCATCCCCGTAGGTCGTCACGGTCAGGCCGATGAGGCCGGACTTTCCGGTACGGAGGGTTCGGGCCGCGGCGGACGGGCGGTAGCCCAGACGCTCGGCGACCTCGCGGACATGGCGGCGGGTGGCGTCCGGGAGCCTGCCCTTGCCGTTGAGCGCGTCGGAGACGGTCGTGATGGAGACCCCGGCGGCGGCGGCCACGTCCCGGATTCCTGCTCGTCCCTGCCGGCCGCCGCGCCGGGGGGTCTCCGTCCGGCTCACCTGGTGCTTCCCTGCTGCTGTCATGGCGAGCCGATAGTAGGGCTCGGGCGGGCACTTGGCCCGGTCGCATATTCACTCGTTGACAGGCACGTTTCTGCATGGTCATCAACGATCAATCACCTTGCTAATCAAGGGCGTTACGGGGTCGGGCCATCATGTGTCACGCGTCGGGCCGGATGGGCCTGGCGATAGGTGGATGTCTCGAAGAGGTCTCAACTCACCTCTTCGAGGGACGCGCGCCACGGCGTGAGCCACCGGCGCGCGCCAGGGTACGGAGCGCTCCCCCTCATTCCGGGGCTCATCCGGCGAATCAACGGCCTGCCATTCGCAGCGGCGCCCAATCCTCATAAGGTGAGCAGTATTGATGTGTACGGACGGTCGAGGAGGACCTGCGGTGAGCGAGACGAGCCCCAAGCTGCGTGCCGAACTGGATGGCGTTCCCGCATATGTGCCGGGCAAGCCGGCCGCGGCGGGCGGACCGGTCGCGTTCAAGTTGTCCTCCAACGAGAACCCGTATCCGCCGCTGCCCGGCGTGATGGAGTCCGCGCTGGCCGCGGCCGCCCACTTCAACCGGTACCCGGACATGGCCTGCACCGCGCTGATGAACGAGTTGTCCGACCGATTCGGTGTGCCGCTCTCGCACCTGGCCACCGGCACCGGCTCGGTCGGCGTGGCCCAGCAGCTGCTGCAGGCCACCTCGGGCCCGGGCGACGAGGTCATCTACGCCTGGCGTTCCTTCGAGGCGTACCCGATCATCACCCAGGTCAGCGGTGCCACGTCGGTGAAGGTGCCGCTGACCGACGGTGAGGTGCACGATCTGGACGCGATGGCGGACGCGATCACCGACCGGACCCGGATGATCTTCGTCTGCAACCCGAACAACCCGACCGGCACCGTGGTGCGCCGGGCTGAGCTGGAGCGGTTCCTGGACCGGGTGCCGGGCGATGTGCTCGTGGTGCTCGACGAGGCGTACAAGGAGTTCATCCGCGACCCCGAGGTTCCCGACGGCATCGAGATCTACCGCGACCGGCCCAATGTGGCGGTGCTGCGGACGTTCTCCAAGGCCTACGGCCTGGCGGGGCTGCGGGTCGGCTTCGCCGTGGCCCATGAGCCGGTGGCGGCCGCGCTGCGCAAGACGGCGGTGCCCTTCGGCGTCAGCCAGCTCGCCCAGGACGCGGCGGTGGCCTCGCTCCGGGCCGAGGACGAACTCCTGGGCCGGGTGGGCTCCTTGGTGTGCGAGCGGCAGCGGGTGTACGAGACGCTGGTGCGACAGGGGTGGACGGTGCCCGAGTCCCAGGCGAACTTCGTCTGGCTGCGCCTGGGGGACCGTACCGCCGACTTCGCCGCGGTCTGCGAGAAGGCCGGTGTGGTGGTCAGGCCGTTCGCGGGCGAGGGCGTGCGGGTCTCCATCGGCGAGAACGAGGCGAACGACCTGTTCCTGAAGGTCACGGAGTCGTACCGCAAGGAGCTGTAGCTCCGGCGCGCTCGGTCCGGCGGCCCCGTATCTCGTTCGCGAGGTGCGGGGCCGTTCGCGTGGGCGGACGTGGGGCCGGGGGTGTCTGCTTCGGGAGGAATGATCGCTACGTCCCGGAGGGGGTACCCCGGTCACCTCTCCCGAATGCCTGTGCGCCATAATTTGCTTGTGAATGTGAACGCGTTCACAAGCGTGTCCTGCTTCCTCCCTTGATCGGTTGGATTTAAAGGACAAACTGCCGGTGTATCGGCGGCGACGTAAGGAGAAGACGACGTGGAGCTGGCTCTGGCGCCGGAGACCCTGGCGCGATGGCAGTTCGGAACGACGACCGTCTACCACTTCCTGTTCGTTCCCCTGACGATCTCTCTCGCCGCGCTCACCGCGGGCCTGCAGACCGCCTGGGTGCGGACCAACAAGGAGAAGTACCTCAGGGCCACCAAGTTCTGGGGCAAGCTCTTCCTGATCAATATCGCGATGGGTGTCGTCACGGGCATCGTCCAGGAGTTCCAGTTCGGAATGAACTGGTCCGACTACTCACGGTTCGTCGGCGACATCTTCGGTGCCCCGCTCGCGTTCGAAGCGCTGATCGCGTTCTTCTTCGAGTCCACGTTCATCGGTCTGTGGATCTTCGGCTGGGACAAGCTGCCCAAGAAGATCCATCTCGCCTGCATCTGGATGGTCTCGATCGGCACCATCCTCTCCGCGTACTTCATCCTGGCGGCCAACTCCTGGATGCAGCACCCGGTCGGCTACCGCATCAACAAGGAACGCGGACGCGCCGAGCTCACCGACTTCTGGCACGTGCTCACGCAGAACACCGCGCTCACCCAGTTCTTCCACACCATCACGGCGGCCTTCCTGGTCGGCGGCGCGTTCATGGTCGGCATCGCCGCCTTCCACCTCGCGCGCAAGAAGCACATCCCGGTGATGCGGACCTCGCTGCGGCTGGGGCTGATCACCATCGTGATCTCGGGGCTGCTCACCGCCGTCAGCGGAGACCAGCTCGGCAAGGTGATGTTCAAGCAGCAGCCGATGAAGATGGCGGCGGCCGAGGCGCTGTGGGACGGGCAGAACTCCGCGCCCTTCTCGATCTTCGCGTACGGAGACGTCAGCAAGGGCCACAACTCGGTCGAGATCTCGATTCCCGGGATACTGTCCTTCCTCGCCGACGACGACTTCAACTCGTACGTCCCCGGCATCAACGACATCAACAAGGCCGAGCAGGAGCGGTTCGGGCCCGGCGACTACCGGCCCAACATTCCCGTCGCCTTCTGGAGCTTCCGGTGGATGATCGGCTTCGGCATGGCGTCCTTCGGTCTCGGGATCCTCGGCCTGTGGCTGACCCGGAAGAAGTTCATGCTGCCTCCGGGGATGCGCACCGGTGAGGACGAGGTGCCGCATCTGGTCCTGTTCAAGAACAAGGCGCTCAGCCCGAAGCTCGCCAAGTGCTACTGGATCGTCGCGCTCTGGACCCTTCTCTTCCCGCTGATCGCCAACTCCTGGGGCTGGATCTTCACCGAGATGGGGCGTCAGCCCTGGGTCGTCTACGGCGTCCTGCAGACCCGTGACGCGGTCTCCCCCGGCGTCTCGCAGGGCGAGGTGCTCACCTCGATGATCCTGTTCACGTTGCTGTACGCCGTGCTCGCGGTGATCGAGGTCAAGCTGCTCGTGAAGTACATCAAGGCCGGACCGCCGGAGCTGACCGACGCCGACCTCAACCCGCCCACCAGGATCGGCGGCGACCACGACGACGCCGACCGGCCCATGGCCTTCTCCTACTGAGAGCACAGGGAGCCGAGAGATGGAACTCCACGACGTCTGGTTCGTGCTCATCGCCGTTCTCTGGACCGGCTACTTCTTCCTGGAGGGATTCGACTTCGGGATCGGTGTCCTGACCAAGCTGCTGGCGCGGGACCGTAAGGAACGGCGGGTCCTGATCAATACGATCGGGCCCGTCTGGGACGGCAACGAGGTCTGGCTGCTCAGCGCCGGCGGAGCGACCTTCGCCGCGTTTCCCGAGTGGTACGCCACGCTGTTCTCCGGCTTCTACCTGCCGCTGCTGATCATCCTGCTCTGCCTGATCGTGCGGGGAGTCGCCTTCGAATACCGGGCGAAGCGGCCCGAGGCGAAGTGGCAGACCAACTGGGAACACGCGATCTTCTGGACCTCGCTGATTCCGGCCCTGCTCTGGGGCGTCGCCTTCGGCAACATCGTCCGCGGCGTGAAGATCGACGCGGACATGGAGTACGTGGGCAACTTCTGGGATCTGCTCAACCCGTACGCGATCCTCGGCGGACTGGTCACCCTCTTCCTCTTCACCTTCCACGGAGCGGTGTTCGCCGGACTCAAGACGGTCGGGGACATCCGGGCCCGGGCGCGCAGGCTGGCGCTGAAGCTGGGGGCGGCCGCGGCCGTTCTCGCTCTCGGGTTCTTGATCTGGGCCCAGGTCGACAACGGTGACGGCTGGAGCCTGATCGCGATGCTCGTCGCCGTGGTGGCCCTGGTCGCGGCGATCGGAGCCATCGCGGCCGGGCGCGAGGGCTGGTCCTTCGCCTTCTCCGGGGTGACCATCGCGGCCGCGGTCACCATGCTGTTCCTGACGCTCTTCCCGAACGTCATGCCGTCCTCGCTGAACGACGCCTGGAGCCTCACGGTCACCAACGCCTCGTCCAGTCCGTACACGCTGAAGATCATGACCTGGTGTGCGGGGATCGCCACCCCTGTCGTTCTGCTCTACCAGGGCTGGACGTACTGGGTGTTCCGCAAGCGGATCGGTACGCAGCACATCGCCGACGCGCACTGAACGCAGTGAGTGCCTTGACCGAGCCGAGCCCCGTGGGGTGTTTCACGTGAAACCGATCGATCCGCGTCTGCTCCACCACGCCCGTGCCACCCGCCTGTTCCTGGCCGCGGTGGTGGTACTCGGAGTGGCCGGAGCGGCGCTGGTCATCGCCCAGGCCATGCTCGTCGCCGAAGTGGTGGTGGGCGGCTTCGAGGACGGGCTCACGGGCGGGGACCTGCGCACTCCGCTCCTGCTGCTCGCGGCGGTCGCACTCGGACGGGGCCTGGTCGCGTGGCTCACCGAACTGGCTGCCTACCGGGCCGGTGCGGCCGTCAAGTCCGAGCTGCGCGGGCGCCTTCTCGCCCGGGCGGCAGAGCTGGGTCCGGACTGGCTGAGCGGGCAGCGCACCGGCTCACTGGTGGCTCTCGCCACGCGGGGAATCGACGCGCTCGACGACTACTTCGCGCGCTACCTTCCGCAGCTCGGACTCGCGGTCGTGGTTCCGGTGGCCGTGCTGGCCAGAGTCGTCACCGAGGACTGGGTGTCGGCCGCGATCATCGTCGTCACGCTGCCGCTCATCCCGCTGTTCATGATTCTGATCGGCTGGGCCACCCAGTCGCGGATGGACCGGCAGTGGCGTCTGCTCTCCCGGCTCTCGGGACACTTCCTCGACGTGGTCGCGGGACTGCCGACGCTGAAGGTCTTCGGCCGGGCCAAGGCCCAGGCCGAGTCCATCCGCACCATCACCTCGCAGTACCGGCAGGCCACGCTGAAGACCCTGCGGATCGCGTTCCTGTCGTCCTTCGCCCTGGAACTGCTGGCGACGCTGTCGGTGGCGCTCGTCGCGGTCACCATCGGCATGCGGCTCGTGCACGGGGAGCTCGATCTCTACACCGGTCTGGTCGTGCTGATCCTCGCTCCCGAGGCCTACCTGCCCATCCGGCAGGTGGGCGCGCAGTACCACGCGGCGGCCGAGGGGCTCTCGGCCGCGGAGGAGATCTTCGCGGTCCTGGAGAGCGAGCCGCGCACGAGCGGCACGCAGGACGTCCCCGGCTCGCTGCGGCTGGAAGTGGAAGGAGTGACCGTCCGGCACACCGGGCGCACCGAACCCTCGCTCGCCGCGGCCTCACTGGTGGTGGACGAGGGGGAGACCGTCGCGCTGGTCGGTCCGAGCGGCGTCGGCAAGTCCACCCTCCTGAACGTGGTGCTGGGGTTCGTGGCACCCGACGAGGGCCGGGTGCGGGTCGGTGGGACCGATCTGGCGACCCTCTCCCCCGAGCGCTGGCGAGAGCGGATCGCCTGGGTGCCGCAGCGCCCGCACCTCTTCGCGGGCAGCATCGCGGAGAACGTCCGGCTGGCCAGGCCGGGGGCGGACGACAGCGCGGTGACGGCCGCGCTGCGCGAGGCCGGGGCGTACGACTTCGTGGCCGCGCTGCCGGACGGTGCCGGCACGCTCCTCGGCGAGGACGGCGCGGGACTCTCCGCCGGACAGCGCCAGCGGCTGGCACTCGCCCGTGCGTTCCTCGCCGGCCGGCCGGTCCTGCTGCTCGACGAACCGACCGCGAGCCTGGACGGCGAGACGGAGGCGGGCATCGTCGAGGCGGTACGACGGCTGGCGGTGGGCCGGACCGTGCTGCTGGTCGTCCACCGGCCGGCGCTTCTGTCCGTGGCGGACCGGGTGGTGACGCTGTCACCTGCCGGAGTGGCCTCGCCGGCGGCGGGTGAGCGGACAGCCGCTGTGAGGCCGGAGCCGGTGGAGGCCCGGGCAGCGGTCGTCGCGACCGATACGCCGAAGGAATCCAGCACGCTGCGGGACACGACGGCGTGGACCGGGCATGTGCTCGCCCGGGTGAGGGAGGCCGCCGGCGCACAGCGCGGCCGGCTGCTGCTGGCCCTGCTGCTGGGAAGCCTCGCACTGGGCTCCGCCGTCGGCCTCATGGCGGTTTCCGGCTGGCTGATCTCCCGTGCCTCCGAACAGCCCCCGGTTCTCTATCTCATGGTGGCGGTGACGGCGACCCGCGCGTTCGGGATCGGTCGGGCGGTCTTCCGCTACGCCGAGCGCCTCGTCTCGCACGACGCTGTGCTCCGGATGCTCGCGGAGCTTCGCGTGGGCGTCTACCGGAGCCTGGAGCGCATCGCGCCCGCGGGCCTGCGCCGGACCCGGCGGGGGGACCTGCTCTCGCGGCTCGTCGCCGATGTGGACGCCCTCCAGGATTACTGGCTGCGATGGCTGCTGCCCGCCTGCACCGCGGTCGTCGTGGGCGCGGGTGCCGCCGGTTTCACCGCGTGGCTGCTGCCCGGGGCAGGCGTCGTGCTGGCTGCCGGACTGCTGCTGGCCGGGGTCGGGGTTCCGCTCGTCAGCGGAGCCTGTGCCCGGCACGTGGAGCGCCGCCTGGCGCCCGCGCGGGCGGATCTGGCCACCGGGATCACCGATCTGCTCGGCGGGACCGCCGAACTGACCGTCGCCGGTGCGCTTCCGGCCCGCCTGGCCAGGACCCGGGAGTCCGACGGGGTGCTGACCCGGATCGCCGCCCGGGCGGCTACGGCCACCGCGCTCGGCGGCGGTCTCGGCGCCCTGATCGCCGGACTCACCGTGGTCGCCGCCGCCCTCGTCGCCCTTCCCGCGGTGGCCGACGGCCGGCTGGCCGGGGTGGAGCTCGCCGTGGTCGTCCTCACCCCGCTGGCCGCCTTCGAAGCCGTGACCGGTCTGCCGCTCGCCGTGCAGTACAGGCAGCGGGTCAAGCGGAGTGCGGAGCGGGTGTTCGAGGTGCTGGACGCCCCGGTGCCGGTACGGGAACCCGCCGTCCCGGCCGAGGCTCCCGCGTCGCCGTTCCCGCTGGAGGTACGGGGCCTGTCAGCCCGGTACGCGGGAGCCGGGCACGATGCGCTGGACTCCTTCGACCTCACGCTGGAGGCGGGCCGGCGCATCGCGATCGTGGGCCGGTCCGGTTCCGGGAAGACCACGCTGGCCCAGGTCCTGCTCCGCTTCCTGGACGCGCGGACGGGCACGTACCGGATCGGCGGGGTGGACGCCTCCGCGCTGGACGGGGACACGGTCCGGCGGTTCGTCGGCCTCTGCGCGCAGGACGCCCACGTCTTCGACAGTTCCATCCGGGAGAACCTGCGGCTTGCCCGCACCGGCGCGACGGACGCGGAACTGCGCGACGCTCTCGGCCGGGCCCGGCTGCTCGACTGGGCGCTGGCGCTGCCGGACGGGCTGGACACGCTCGTCGGTGAGCACGGAGCCCGCCTCTCCGGCGGTCAGCGCCAGCGGCTCGCCCTGGCCCGGGCGCTGCTCGCGGACTTCCCCGTGCTGGTTCTGGACGAGCCGGCCGAGCACCTCGACCTGCCGACGGCCGATGCGCTGACCGCGGACCTGCTGGCGGCGACTCAGGGGCGTACGACCGTGCTGATCACGCACCGGCTCGAAGGGCTGGAGGCCGTGGACGAGGTGGTGGTCCTGGAGGAGGGCGCCGTCGTACAGCGTGGCCCGTACAGCACCCTCGCAGCGGTGGACGGGCCGCTGAGCCGGATGCTGAAGCGCGAGCAGGAGACCACGGCCGGTTCCGGCGAGCCGGTGGGCGCGCGTGTCTGAGAGAGGCGTGGATCGCCTCCAGCTCTCGACTTTCCACCTCAAAAAGGACTAACTACGCTCTGGGTATGTCAGAGCAGGACCCGAACCACCCGGAGCATGCGCATCGTCCGGATCAACCACCGAAGCCGCCGAAGCCGCCGAAGGCACCGGAGCCTCTGGAACCGCAGGATTCACTGGACTCGCTCGACGCCGCGACGGAGGCGACCCGCAGCCTGCAGGGTCTGTCGACCGAACTCACCGCCCGCGTTCCACGGCTGCTGGAAGCCATGAGGTCGGTGGGCACGGGCCTGGAACTCCACTCCACGCTCGACCGGATCTGCGAGACCGCTGCCGAGCTGGCGCACGCCCACTATGCAGCCATCGGTGTCGTGGACGAGGAGGGCAAGGGGCTGTCCGACTTCGTCACGTACGGAGTCCCCGAGACCGTGGCGCGCGGCATCGGGCGCCGGCCGGACGGGCAGCGGGGACTGCTCGGCGCCCTCATCCAGGAACCGCACCCCCTGCGGATGGCCGACCTGACGTCCGACCCGAGGTTCGCCGGTTTCCCGCCGGGCCACCCCCTGATGCGCACGTTCCTCGGCGTTCCGATCCGGGTCCAGGGTGAGATCTTCGGCAACCTGTACCTGGCGGAGAAGGCCGATGGCGGCGAGTTCAATGACTACGACCTGCACATGGTCCGTGTGCTGGCCACCGAGGCAGGCATCGCCATCGGTAACGCACGGCTGTACGAGGCGGCCAGGCAGCGCGAGCGCTGGATCGACGGATCGGTTGCCGTGACCACCGCTCTGCTGTCCGGCGGAGACGCCGACGACGCGCTCTCCGTCGTCGCCGAACAGGCCCGCCATCTCGCCGGATCCGCGGCAGGCATCGTGCTGCTGCCGGCCGAGGACGGGGGACTGGAGATCGTCGCCGTCTCCGCGGACGACCCGTCCGCCTCGCTCGGGGTGATCATTCCGGCGCACAGCCCTGTGGTGGCGAGGCTGTTGAACGGAGAGGCGGTCTTCGTCGCCGACTCGGCCACCGACTCCCGCATGATCACCAGGCTGGCGGACCGCTTCGGCCCGAGCATGATGCTCCCGCTGCACAGCGGAGGCAGGGTGCTCGGCGCGCTCGCCACGCCGCGTGCCAGGGGCGGGCGGCCGTTCACGGAGACGGAGCGGACCCTCGCCACCCAGTTCGCCTCGCAGGCAGCCCTGGCGCTCATGATGGCCGAGGCACAGCGGGACCGGGAGCGGCTCGCGGTCTACGAGGACCGCGATCGCATCGCCCGCGACCTGCACGACCTGGTTATCCAGCGGCTGTTCGCCACCGGGATGATGCTGGAGAGCGCGCAGCGCCGGTCGGACGTGCCGGAGGTGCAGACCGGGGTCGGCAGGGCGGTCGACGAACTCGACGTGACCATTCAGGAGATCCGTACCGCGATCTTCGCGCTGCAGCAGGAGCCGGCCGAGGCGCCCTCCGGGCTGCGTACCCGTGTGCTGCGCGAGATCAACATGGCCGCGGTCCCGCTGGGCTTCAAACCGTCCCACCGCTTCCTCGGCCCGGTCGACTCCCTGGTCGGTGAGCTGACCGGGAAGAACCTGATCGCCGCGCTCCGGGAGGCGCTGTCCAACGCCTTCCGGCACGCGGATGCCGCGCGGATCGATGTGGTCGTCGACGCGACCGTGACGCTGCCCGACGGACGGGACGCGGTCCGGCTCTCGGTCGCCGACGACGGGGTGGGCATCCCCGCGGGCGGTCGGCGCAGCGGGCTGCGGAACCTGGCCCGCCGGGCGGAATCACTCGGCGGGGCCAGTTGGTTCGGACCCGGGATCGGGGAGGAGGGCGCGGGTACGACGGTGGTGTGGCAGGCGCCTCTTTGACGGGCAGGCGCTTCTCTGACGGGCAGGCGCCTCACTGATCCCTCGGCGGGCCGCGCGAGGGTGGACCTCGCCTGTGTCAGCGCTCCACGCGGGGGTGGACCTTGCCTGTGTCAGCGCTCCACGCGGAGGTGGACCTTGCCTGTGTCAGCGCTCCACGCGGAGACGGGCGGGATCCGCTCCTCAGCGCTCCACGCGGAGACGGGCGGGATCCGCTCCTCAGCGCTCCACGCGGAGACGGGCGCGTTCGGCGATGATCCGCTCGATGACGACCGCGACGCCATCCTCGTTGTTGGTGACCGTCCGGCCGGAGGCAGCGGCCAGGGCAGCAGGGTGAGCGTTGCCCATCGCGTACGAAGTGCCCGCCCAGCTCAGCATCTCCACGTCGTTCGGCATGTCTCCGAAGGCGACGACCTCGGCGGCGGAGATGCCGCGCTCGGCACAGCACAGCTCCAGCGTGCTGGCCTTGGAGACACCGGGTCCGCTGACCTCCAGGAGCGCCGTGGGGCTGGACCGGGTGAAGGACGCCCGGTCGCCGGCGACGCCACGCGCCAGGGCGAGGAACGCGTCCGGGGCCATTTCGCCGTGGTGGGCCAGGACCTTCAGTACCGGGGCGCCGGCACCCGGCGTCTCCTCGTGGAGCAGCTTCTCGGCCATGGCCACCGTCGCGCCCGGGTCGAGGTGGAAGGGCGGGTAGGACGGTTCGTAGTGGATACCGGTGGCCAGCTCGACGGCGAACGAAGTACCGGGGGCGGCCGAGCGCAGCATGTGTACGACATCGAGGGCGATCGGCCGCTCCAGCCCCCGCACCTTCAGCAGTCTTCCGCCATCGTGCAGGTCGGCGACCGCGGCTCCGTTGGCGCAGATCGCCAGGCCGTGGCCGTGCACGTGATCGCTGACGACGTCCATCCAGCGGGCGGGACGTCCGGTGACGAAGAAGACCTCGATCCCGGCCTCCTCGGCAGCGGCGAGCGCCGCGACCGTGCGGTCCGAGACGGTCTTGTCGTCGCGCAGGAGGGTGCCGTCCAGGTCGGTGGCGATCAGCCTGGGAGCGGCGGGAACGGGCTGTTCGGTAGCTGAGGTCACCGGTCCATTCTCGCGTACGAGGGTGCACGGGCGTGCGCAGGGGCGCACATTTGAGTGCGCACGCCCGTGAGCAGGAGAAAATTCCTCTGGCATATGTCGGAGGATTCCCCGGCAATTCTCTGCGGATCCCACATGCCGGTGCCCCCGGTGCCGTCCTGCAAGGAGGCCTGCGGGAAGGGGTGCGACCGGGCGGCCCACCGTGAGCTCTGGGCCTTGAGCACCCCCTGCGCCTCAGCACCGTCATCCTGCCCGTCCACTGCCGGCTTGAGGGCGGCCGGGCGCAGTGGCAGCGCGCCGGGGAACTGGGGCTGCGCGCCGCGTACACCTGCGACCACCTGGCCCGGCGGGCTTTCCATGACGCTTCCATGACCGGCCGCCGAGGTTCGGCGCCGCAGCCGCGAGGTGGCGCAGGCTGCCGCCGTCAGGGTGGGGACGCTCAGCGCAGCTGGGCGAGGGACTCGGTCGCGATGCGCTCGAAGACGGCCGGATCCGCGGCGAAGTCGGAGTTCGCGATCGGCCAGTGGACCACGATCTCGGTGAACCCGAGGTCGCGGTGACGGCCGGCGAAGTCGACGAACGCGTCCACCGACTCCAGCGGGCGGCCCCGGTCCGGGGTGAAGCCGGTCAGCAGGATCTTGTCCAGCTCGGCCACGTCCCGGCCGAGCTCCGCGCACGCCGTGCCAAGCCTGGCGACCTGACCGCGCAGGGCCTCCACCGACTGTGCCGGCGTCCCCTCCTCGTACAGCTTCGGGTCACCGGTCGTCACCCATGCCTGCCCGTACCGCGCGGCCAGCTTCAGCCCGCGGGGGCCGGTCGCCGCCACCGCGAACGGCAGCCGGGGCCGCTGTACGCAGCCGGGGATGTTCCGGGCCTCGTCCGCCGAGTAGAAGTTCCCCTTGTGCGTGACGGAGTCCTCAGTGAGCAACCGGTCGAGCAACGGCACGAACTCGCCGAGCCGATCCGCCCGCTCCTTCGGTGTCCACGGCTCCTGCCCCAGGGCTGTCGCGTCGAAGCCGTTGCCGCCTGCCCCGATGCCGAGTGTGATCCGGCCGTCGGAGATGTCGTCGAGCGAGATCAGCTCCTTGGCAAGGGTCACAGGGTGCCTGAAATTAGGTGACGTGACGAGGGTGCCCAGGCGCAGCCGGTCAGTGGCCGTGGCAGCGGCGGTAAGCGTGGGCAGGGCGCCGAACCACGGGCCGTCGCGGAAGGTCCGCCAGGAGAGGTGGTCATAGGTGTAGGCGGCGTGGAAGCCGAGCTCCTCGGCTTTCTGCCACTTGGCACGGCCTCCCGCGTGCCAGCGGTCGACAGGAAGGATCACCGTGCTCAGGCGCAGACTCATGCTCAGGAGCCTACGTCGATCTCCGTCCTCATCTCTGCCCATGTGTCGGTGGCGAAGACAGAGCATCTCTGCCCATGTGTCGGTGGCGAAGGCAGAGCGGAGTCGCTCGATGCCGAGCCGGCCTCTGCCGCGGCTGCTGTGGAGACGCCGCCCGGCCTTCGACCTGAGCGTGCCGCTCGGGGACGCCGTCTCTGGCCGGTGGCGTCATGACCAGTGACGGACGCGACCGCACGCAGCTGGTCGAGGAGCTGCCTGTCTTTGCCATGAGGCGATGTGCGCGGCGCCGGTGCAGCACCTGCTGGTTCAGGCTGCGGAGTGGCCGCCGTGGTTTTGCTCTCCGTGGGCGGTGCAGAGCTGTGTGTGAAGCCCTGTGAGCCCTTGGGTGAGGGCGCGGCGTTCCGTGGGCGGCATGTTGTCGATGGCTTGGTGGAGCATGGTGTCGCGTTGTTCGCGGATGCGTTGCAGGTGCCTTTTGCCTGTGGGCGTGAGTCGCAGGGTGACTTCGCGGCCGCTGTCGGGGCTGGGGATACGTTCGAGGAAGCCGGTGGCTTGCAGGCGGTCGCACATGCGGGTCACGGTCGGAGCCGCGGAGGCGAGGCGTTCGCAGACGGTGCGCATCCGTATGCCGTCCTCGCGGTCGACGACGTACATCAGACGCAGCTGGGAGGTGGAGCTGGGCGCTGTCATGCCCGCGGTGGAGTTTCTGGCGTTGTCCCACATCACGTCGAGGAGTTCGGTGATGAAGCTCGCGGAGTGGGTCGCCTCACACGAGATTCCGCTGGGGGCTGCGTCTGGTGCGGTCATGATTGCCCGTCGGTGTGTGCTTCTGCCCGGTGAAACGGCCGGGCAGTGGCTCAGGTGGTTCCGTCCGGTCCGGTGGGGCGAGCCGCCACACCGCTCTCTCCTCGGCATCCGAGGATCTCACCGCGGGGTGAGGGGCGGTGCCGTGAGGTGGTCAAGGGTACCGGTGAGACGCAGGAGCCGGTCCAGCTTCGCGGGGCGGTCGTCCAGGTGCAGCCGCACCCCTGCGGCGGCGGTGCGGCGGCCGATCATCAGCAGGGCGGACAGGCCCATGGAATCGACGGTGCCGAGGGCCGCGCAGAGCAGATGCAGGTCGGTCATCGCGGGCCGGGCCGAGAGCTGGTCGGTGACCTCGCGCAGCAGGAGGCCGGCGCTGTCGTGGTCGAGGTCGCCGTGGGCCTCTATACGGACGCTGTCCTGGGCGTCGACCGTGGTCAGCCGCAGGTGGGGGTGTGTGGTCATGCGATGTTCCCGGCGGCGGTGAAGGGGGCGGTGGTGAGGGTGTGTGTTCCGGCTCGGAGAATGCGGACGGCCCGGGGGAAATCCTTGAGCTCACGGTCCAGAAGGTCCAGGGCCGGTGGCAGGCTGCGGGCGGGTACGCCCCGAGCCACGAGGATTTGCGCGGTCCAGGCGATGAACCGGGTGAAGAGATCCTCGTCGTCGAGGTAGAGCGCGGTGGCGAGGAAGTCCACGATGTGCGCGAGATCCTGCGCCGTGCGCTCACGCTGGAGTTCGCTGTAGGCGCGCATCGCGGGAAAGGCATCTTCCAGCCCGGTGAGAACGCTGCGCACGAGAGTGGCGCTGTTGCGGGCGACCATGGTGTATTCCTGGTCGCCCAGATGCGGCAAGTCATCGAACCGCTGATGATCGCTCGCAGGCCGCGGCAGGCGCTCTTGGGCGAGATGGCCGGCGGCCGTACGGGCGTCGGGGGCCCAGGCGTCGGCGCCCAGCAGCTTTGCGTAGCGGCCCTCGGGCCCGAAGGCGGCGCCGCCGACCAGGACGGGGACGCCGACGGCCTGGCAGGCGGTGATCGCGGCGTGCGCGGTGGGCAGCCGAGTGGCGATCGAGCTGGAGAGCGCGACCACGTCCGCCCTGGTGCTGTGGAGATGCCCGATGAGGTGCGGGGTCGGAACCTGGGCGCCGAGGTAGTCGACCTGCCAGCCACGCAGCTTCAGGACTTCGGCCAGCAGGCGGGCCGGCAGCCCGTGCCATTCGCCGTCCACACAGGCCACTGTGATCCGGCCCCGGGTGACCGCGGTGCGGGCGGCGGAGTGCGTGCTCACCGCGGTCACGGCCCGTTCGTTGATGGCGGTCGCCGCGTGCTCCTGGGCGACACTGATCCGGTTGGCTGCCCATTCCTCACCGACCCTGCCCTGCACCTGGGCGATCACATCCAGCAGGACGCTCTCCGGATCGGTCCCCTCGTCGAGCAGACGCAGTACGAGTTCGGTGGCCGCGTACTCGTCCGCAGCGGAGACGGCCTTCCACAGCAGCTCCGCGGTCTGCTCCGTGTCTCCGGTGCGCGGGAGGCGCGGCGGGGTGCTGGTGCTCATGCCGTGAACCTGCCCCTGGTGTGCCCGTTCACCGCGCTGAGATGGTGGGTGCGGGGGGCGGAGATCACGACGACGGCCATGTCGTCATGAGGGCGGTTGCCGAGCCATTGCGCGGCCAGCATCTGAATGTGCTCCACGATCCCCTCGGCCGGCATGCCCGCGCAGTCGGAGAGGGCACGCTTGAGGCGCTCTTCTCCGAACAGGGCGTCGCCCATGGGGCCGCCCTTGGCCTCGGTGATGCCGTCCGTGTACAGAACGCAGGACTCCCCGGGTGCCAGGGACGCCGATGCGGTGTGGGAGGAGATGTTCGGGATGGCTCCGATCAGAGTGCCGTGGGTGTCGGCTTCCTCGACGGTGCCGTCCGCGCGGATGATCAGCGGGCTGGGGTGGCCACCGCTGGTGAGTTTGAGGTCCACCACGTTGCCGCGCCGCACGGCGGAGGCCAGGACCAGGGTCGCGAATCGGGTGTGATGAGAGCTGAGCAGCGCGGTGTTCAGCAGACCGAGCATCCGCTGGTGATCATCGGCCATGGGCAGCAGTGCGTGCAGTGTGTTGCGGATCTTGCCCGTCAGCACGGCGGCCTCCAGGCCCTTGCCGCACACGTCCCCGAGCGAGACCAGCGATGCCTCGCCCTCGACGGCCGCAGGGTGCACGTCGTAGAAGTCACCGCCGATACGTTCGTGGTCCGCGGAAGGCCGGTACCGGCCTGCGAAGTCCACTCCGGAGATGTGGTGCAGGACCGGTGGCAGAAGTTCACGCATCAGTACGTCGGTGATCGTGCTCTGCTCCGCGTAGAGGCGTGCGGCCGACATCGCCGCCCCGGCACGGGCGGCGAAGAGCCGCGCGAAGACTTCCTCCTCGTCCCTGAACGCGGCGTTCTCCGTCCTGCGCAGCAGAATGAGCGCTCCAGCCGGAACACCGTGCCCGGGCAGCGGGGTGATCACTATCGAGCCGACAGGCCCGAACCCCTCAGGCACCATCCACGCGGGCGCCGTCGCCGGGTCGATCCACCGCGAGGGCACCGGCGGGAATCCGCGCAGCGCCTCTCCCAGCCCCGGCACGTCGTCAGGGTCCACCGTCAAGGTGGACAGGACAGGTGCGCCGCCACGCAGGCAGGTCACCACTGGCAGCCGCTGGCCTCGGGCCGGCGCGATCGCCAGCGCAGCATCCGCGAGGCTCTCGGCGGCCATCTGCGCGGTCACGTCCATGCAGCGCGCCAGATTGAGGGAGGAGAGCAGAACGTTGGACGCCTTCGCGAGGAACGCGGTGCGCCCCCGCTCCATGCACAGGGCCTCACGGACGAGCTGGTGATCGGTGTCATCCACCAGCCACCAGGCGACCGAGCCGTCTTTCCGTATGGTCGGGTGCGCCTCGAAACAGCGCCCTCCGATCACACCACGCAGCGGCCCCTCGGTGTCCGGGACGGCATGCGGGCCCGGAAGGGACAGCGCGGTGTGCGCGGCACAGAGCCAGTCCGGAGCGACGTCCGTCAGTGGTGTCCCCGGGGCCGCGGCGGGCAGAAGAAGACCTGCCGCGTCATTGCACCGCACCACAGCACCATGGACGTCAGCGACCAGAACCGGATAGGGAGCGCGGCCCCAAGGAAGGTCCGGCATCCCCGTATCTGCGACGGGTTGCACTTGAGTGGCTACCACATATCGAGGATCCGCTGAGCGAATCCCTCACCCCATCAACTAGACGATTGCCTGAAGGCAACAATCTCTCACAGGCTGCTGCCTGACAACCGACATCCCCGCCCCGCGCGGCCTTCTCGGGGAGAAGGTT
Organism: Streptomyces poriferorum; assembly: GCF_019399235.1. Classification (GTDB taxonomy): domain Bacteria; phylum Actinomycetota; class Actinomycetes; order Streptomycetales; family Streptomycetaceae; genus Streptomyces; species Streptomyces poriferorum. The sequence continues at coordinate 41,447 of NZ_JAELVH010000007.1, forward strand.
GCAGGTTCTTCACCTGAGGCCCACATAACGGGTGTGTGAAGGGCTGAAGGGCTGGGGTCTTGCGTTTGGATCAGGCCGGATCAGGGAGTGGGGTCCGGTGCGTGCAGCCGCAAGGCGGAGGAGGGAGTCACTGCGGAGCATGGGCGACCGACGACAACGCCGCAGATGTGCGTGCCGGACCCCGCGAGCCCGGCATGATCCGAACGAGAGGCCCTGGTGCCGCGGCGGGGCAGACGTTGCCTGCCACGGCACTAGCGGTCGCGGCTCGGACTGCGTCCGTGCCAGTCCAAGCACATGACGAGGGAGTCGTCGGCCGCCGGGCCGGAGCCGCGGTGCCCGAGCAGTTCCTGCAACATCACTCTGGGCACCTGCGGAGCGGGCAGCAGCCGGGTGCTGTTGATGGATGCGGCCAGCGCGCGGAGGCTGTACTTCTCACCGCCCGGTGACAGGGCGTCATAGACGCCGTCGCTGATGAAGAGCAGCCGGTCTCCGGGTTCGACCCGGAAGTGCTGCGGGACGTAGGCGGTGTCCTCGAACATGCCCAGAGGCATCTGCGCCTCCAGCTCGATCGGCTCGACGACCCCCTTGCGTACCCGCCATACCCGTGGCGACCCGGCATCGATGATCTCCACGTTCCCGGTCGGGAGGTGGAAGCGGAAGAGCAGGGTCGACAGGTACTGGCTGCCCCTGTGCTGCCCGTACACGGCCTGATCGGCCAGATACGCCTGATCGCTCAGGCTCAGGCCGGCGCGGCGGGCATTGCGCAGTGCGTTGACCGCGAGGTTCGTCAACAGCGCGGCGTCGATACCCTCCCCCATGCCGTTGCTGACGGTCACGTAGAGGTCATCGGCCGAGGCTGACCAGTCGAAGCAGTCCCCGAAGATGGCGTAGGCGGGCTCCAGCTGAGCCCCCAGGCTGTACTCCGGCCGGGCGCACGAGCGCCCGGGCAGCAGCTGCCACTGCATCTCGGCAGCCAGGGTCAGCCGCTCCGCCCGGCGTGCCTGGAGGAAGAGGTCGGTGTCGCGCTCCGCGACGACCACCTCGTGCGCCAGGGCATCGGCGCACTCCTGGAGATCCTCCAGCACGGCTGCGTCCAGTTCCTCGCCCCGGACCACAGGGAGAGTGACGCCGAGGATGCCGAGCCGGTCGCCCCGGACGCTGAGGGGCAGGTACACCGTCACCGTGGGCGCCGAGGGGTCGTACACGCAGTGCGGTTCCTGGGAGCCGAACGCACGACCCGGAGCGCTGTCGTGCACCGACACGGGGGAGCGGGTGTGCGGCAGCACCCCGACGGGCTGCAGCCTCGTCATGGCGTAGTCGACCAACAACAGATCCACCGCGTGGGCATGGTGGCGGCGCTCGATCACGGAGCGCATCACGTCGAAGATCTCATGGGGCGCGGCCTCGCGCAGGGAGCGCTCGACCGCGCTGGGTCTGTCCACCGGTACCGGACCTGCCTTCTTCGCGTATCTCCATCAAAGCGACTGTCGCCGTAGACCAGCCGGAACGGGCATCAAAGCCCACTCGGGAGTGTCACACGCCCCGCGTTCCGTCCCCTTCACCGGCCCGACTCCTCGCGCGTGCCCGAAGCCCGAAGGCGGTCAGCTCCTGGAGATCCTCGAAATTGCCCGGGAGCGCAGAGTGTCCGGGTGGGTGGGGCTGAGGCGCAGGAATCCGTGCCGGGAGGAAGCGGGACCCCCGGCCTGTCCCGCAACGCTTTCCTGTCTCAGGGGCGCGAAGGCTCGGTTCGCGGCCACGGTGTCGGGGGACCGGCGGTACCTGTGGTGCAGCCGTCAGGTTGCCGGGTCACTCCGTTGATGGTGTTCGGCGTTGATGCGCTGGGCTTCTTCGAGCTGGTCCTCGAGGATGACGATGCGGCAGGCGGCTTCGATGGGGGTGCCCTGGTCGACGAGTTCCCGGGCGCGGGCGGCGATGCGCAGCTGGTAGCGGGAGTAGCGGCGGTGGCCGCCATCGGAGCGCAGGGGTGTGATGAGGCGCGCTTCGCCGATGGCCCGGAGGAAGCCCTGGGTGGTGCCGAGCATCGCGGCGGCCCGGCCCATGGTGTAGGCGGGGTAGTCGTCGTCATCGAGACGGCCGAACGAGTCGTTTGCTGTCATTGCACCTCTCTGTGGAACACGCTGGAGGGGCCCTGGTGCCATTGGCACCAGGGCCCCGAAGGAACTGCTACACCATCGGCCGGCCGTGATCGGCTTTGTCGGCCCTCTGTTTCCGCATACCCGCCCCGGGAGAGGTCGGGGGCTGCGGGGATCGCGGTTGCTTGACCGGAGACCACCTCACTATCGATGTCCTGCGGTACCCGGGACCAGCACTTGCGCCCGGGCGATCCTGATGGCGACCAACTCCTCCGTTCTTCCCTCTTGGTCAACTGCTTGCGTATTGCTGGTGATGCGTCCTGCTCCGTGACCTGTGGCAGCGTCACTCTTCGGCAGCCAGCCCCGTTGCCCGTCCTGCGTCTGCTCCGGCTTGGAACCCCACTGCCGAACCTACCGGTACGCGCGTCCGCAGCCGACGCCTTTACCGAGGGACCACTCACTACGCTGCTGGTCCTGCGAACTGCTTTCGCGGGTATCGTCGCCGCGTTCTTGCCGCAGCCCCGCTCACGGCGGCCCCTGAAACCGCGGGCCACCCGGTCCGGCCGTCAGTCCCGTCGCCATCCTGCAACCGCTCTGGCTCCGGAACTCCACCACCGCACCGTTTTGCGTACAGCAACTGCTTGTACTACTGCCCGCCAGTTCGTCTCTGCCGGGCCCTGTTGATCTCGGCTACGAGAGAAACCATAACCACACCCCACCCCAATGTCTACTGTGGCCGATGGAGATTTCCGATGGCTCTACGCGTAGATAATCGAGCGTTGCGGGTTAAGCGGGGCGGGGCGGGGCACAAGGGGCAGCCAGGCAGTACCGGGCAGCGACGAGCCGAGGAGAGCCAGGGTGAACCTGATGAATACGATGCGCGTCAACGCCACCACCATCCGCCCCGCAGCAACCGTCGCCGACGCGCGCGGGAGGGCCCGGAGCTTCCTCGGAGCCTTGCAGGAGCCGAGCGTCGCCCCCGATGCGGTCGACACCGTGATCCTTGTCGTCTCCGAGCTCGTGACCAACGCACTGCGGCACGGCGGCGGCACCTACACCCTTCACCTGACCGCCCACCCCGACCTCATCGAGGTGGCCGTCGACGACCCCAGCCCACGGGCCCCGCGCATGCGCACCCCCGACCTGACCGGCGCCACCGGCGGCTTCGGCTGGCACATGGTCACCCACCTCGCCCGGACCACGGCAGTCATCCACCGGCCGTCCGGCGGCAAAACCGTCAGCGCCTTCCTCTCCCGATAGCACTACGACGCCCGTTGCTGGAGCGAGGCTCTGCGGTGGTGGATGGCCGGCGGCTTCACACCGGAGTGCAACCCGGATCTCGTCGGGGCCGGGTCGGGCCGTTCGCTTTCGTGGGCGCGTTCGTGGACTTCGCGGGCAGGTACGCGAAGCTCGGCTTCACCGAGATCGTGATCCACGCACCGGTGCCCGGCGGCAGCCCCGAACTCCCCGCTGCGGTGGCGGACGAGAAGCTCTTCGAGCGGAACGTGACGCAGGGGCTGGACCAGCTCGCGGGCCGGCGAGCGGTACCGGGCAGCGCCCGAACGGGCGCGGCCATCCAGTCGGCCAGTCGGTCAGTCGTCCAGTGGTCCAGTCGGCCTGTCGGCCAGTCGTCCTGTCTGTGGACGCGGGCGCTCCGTCAGCCGGGCAGGCGCAGGAACCGCGGGGGTACGGCGGCGGTGAGCCAGACCCCGTTGGCGCTGACGTAGAAGACGTGTCCGGCCCGGTGCATGGCACCCGCGTCCACGGACAGGACGACAGGCCGGCCGCGTCGGGCTCCGACGCGGGTCGCCGTCTCGCGGTCGGGCGAGAGATGGACGTGCGTGCGATTCATCGGACTCAGCCCCTCGCCGCGGATCGCGTCCAGGGACCGGGCGACGGTGCCGTGGTAGAGGTACGCCGGCGGCTCGGCCGGGGGCAGGTCCAGGTCCACCTCGACGGTGTGGCCCTGGCTCGCCCGGATGCGGTCGCCCTCGATGGCGAAGCGCTGCTTGTCGTTGGACGCGACGACATGGTCGAGTTCTGCGCGGGTGAGCGGGAAGTGGTGGCGGGCAACGGCCCGTAGCAGCTCGTCGATCGCCACCCAGCCGTTGGCGTCCAGCGTGAGACCGATCCGTTCGGGCTGATGCCGGAGGTGTTTCGAGAGGTACTTGGACACCTTGACGGTGCGTCTGTCATCCATCCGGACAGCCTGCCCGCGTGGTCCTCTCCGGCGCATCCGGATTTGGCTCCCGATTTCACGCAGCAATTTTCGCCCACAGGTTTGATCCACAGCCAACTCCGGTTATCCACAGGTAATTTGACGATTCTGTGGACAAGTGGCCTGCGATTTAACCCTTTTGATCAACTATGTTTGTATTGACCGCAAGTGGGGCTAGTGCGTCCAATGTCCTTGTATGTACCTCTCGTTCCGTGGCTGCGGCAATGAAGGCTGCGGCATTCTCCCGCCCAACCAGACGCTCCACAGCGGTGATCGTCCCGACCGGCAGCGTGACCGGCACCGGCGGCGGGGTGACGGACCCGGAGGTGAAGGGGCCAGCGGCGGAGAGGTGGTGCTCCAGATGTCTCGTGGCGAACGTCCGCATGGCCCGTGCGAGTTCGGCGTCCACCGTCTGCTGTGCCAGCGGACGGAGGCGCCGCACCATCGAAGCCGCCTCGGCCGCATCCGCATCGGTCGGGGGCCGGTGGCCGAGATACCGGGCGAAGACATGCTCCGTCGTGAACTCCAGGAAGCGGGAGGCTATCTGCTCGACCTGCCCGCGAAGCTCCCGCAGATGCCCGGATATTGCGCTCAGCGGCACACCGGCGGCGTACAACTCCACTGCCACCGCCAGCTCTTGCGGGCTCGGTACCAGGAACTCGTCGTCACGCCCCGGAATGCGTTCGAGTACTCCCAGCTCCACGGCTTCGGCGATCGCCTCGTCGTCGGGGTGCCCGCCGAACCTCACGTCCAGGTCCGCGCGGGTGATGCGGTCGGCCCGCTCGTCCGTCCACGGTCCGTGCACCTCGGCGACGAGTCCCAGCACGCCACCCAGGCCGCGCCCGGTGTCCCATGCCTCCAGCAACTCCTTGATGCTGGCCAGGGTGTAGCCCCGGTCCAGCAGGTCCGCGATCTGCCGGAGACGGGCGAGATGGGCGTCCCGGTACACGTTCGCCCGGCCGCGCCGCTCCGGGGTCGGCAGCAGCCCCCGGTCCTGATAGGCGCGGATGGTGCGCACCGTGGCGCCACTGGCGTGCGCGAGGTCCTCGATCCGGTACTCGGCGACTGTCCGGCCGGCCGCCTGCGGCCCGGCGGCGCTCACAGCGGAGGCTTCAGCCGGGCGGCCGCGCGCAGCGCTCCCGGGCTGAGCCGGGACAGGAACCGGGCACCATGGGACTCGGGCGTCACCGGGACGACGGCCTGGTTGCGGACGACCGCCCTGAGGATCGCGTCGGCGACCTTCTCCGGCGGGTAGTTGCGCATCCCGTACAGCTTGCTCGTCCGCTTCCGCAGCCGCTGCTCCTCGGCCGCGTCCGTACCGGCGAAGCGCGTCGTGGCGGTGATGTTCGTGTTCACGATCCCGGGGCAGATGGCGCTGACCCCGATCGACTTCTCCGCGAGCTCGGCACGCAGGCATTCGCTGAGCATCAGCACTGCTGCCTTCGACGTGCTGTACGCGGGCAGCGCACGGGACGGCTGATACGCCGCGGCCGAAGCCGTGTTGACGATATGGCCGCCCTGCCCGCGGTCGGCCATCTGCTTGCCGAAGAGCCGGCAGCCATGGATGACGCCCCAGAGGTTCACGTCAAGGACGCGTCGCCACTCCTCGGTGCTCGTCTCCAGGAACGAACCGGAGATCCCGATACCGGCGTTGTTGACCAGCACGTCGACGATGCCGTACTCGGCGGCGACCTTCTCGGCGAGCTTCTCCATGGCCTGTTCGTCGCTGACGTCGACGGTTTCGGCCCAGGCGGCCGGGGCGCCGATCAGCCGGGCCAGTTCCGCGGTCCGGCTCGCCCCCTCCGCGTCCCGGTCCACGACCACCACGCGTGCCCCGGCCTCGGCGAACGCGAAGGCCGTGGCCCGCCCGATCCCGCCGGCCGCACCCGTCACCAGGACCAGCTGTCCGCCGAACCGGTCCGCGTACGCACCCTGCGGCGCGGTGTCCCGCACAGGAACACCGTCCCGCAGGGCCGTTTCGTTGACGGCCGCGAACTCGCCGATCCAGGAGGCCAGCTGGTCCGGGCGGGTCCGCGGTACCCAGTGCTTGGCCGGCAGTGAGCGCCGCGTCAACTGCGGTACCCATGCGTCGAGTCCGTCGTAGAGCTGTTCCGAGAGGAATATGTCGCCGGTCGGGGTGATCAGCTGGACCGGTACGTGCGCGAACGCGTCGGCGCGCGGCCGACGCAGCCGGGAACGGACGTTGTCCCGGTAGAGCCAGGCCCCGTGGGCCGCGTCATCGGGCAGGGACGGCGTCGGGTAGTCGCCCGGAGGCACCTTCTCCAGCCGCTCCAGGATGCGCGGCCACCGTTTGCCGAGCGGTCCGCGCCAGGCGAGCTCAGGCAGCACGGGAGTGTGCAGCATGTACACGTACCAGGACTTGGCGCCCTGCCCCAGCAGCTGACCGACCCGGCGCGGGGTGGGACGGGTCATCCGCTGCTTGATCCAGTGCCCGAAGTGGTCCAGCGACGGGCCGGACATCGAGGTGAAGGAGGCGATCCGCCCTTCGGTGCGGCTGACCGTGGCGAACTCCCAGGCCTGCACCGAACCCCAGTCGTGCCCGACCACGTGCACCGGCCGGTCCGGGCTCACGGCGTCGGCGACGGCCAGGAAGTCGTCGGTCAGCTTCTCCAGCGTGAACCCGCCGCGCAGCGGCACCGGAGCTGTCGATCTGCCGTGACCACGGACGTCGTACAGCACGACATGCCACTGCTCGGCGAGCTGCCGGGCGACCTGCGTCCAGACCTCCTTGCTGTCCGGATAGCCGTGCACCAGCACGATCGTGGGCCGGGCCGCGTCACCCAGCTCGATGACACACAGCTCGATACCGCCCGTGGCCACCCGGCGCTCGCGCGCCCCCGGCAGATCTCGCAGACTCACGCCGCCACCCTCTCCTCGGCCCAGCGCCGCACATGCGGCAGATCGTCGTCCAGCCAGAAGGCACTCTGCTCGGGATCCCGTGAGTCGGTGACGACCAGGATCTCTTCGAACTTCGCACCGGTACCCCGGAATCCGAGGTGCGGCTCGACCGCCCACAGGCCCGGTTGCGGGGGATGGTCGGAGAAGCGGTACGGACTCCAGAGCGGCGACCAGCCGTCCCGGTGACCGTGCACCGCGTCGCTCAGCAGCCCCTTGAGCGACTGCGTTCCGAACCCGAACACATGGGGCGACCAGCGCCGTTCGGCGACCCGGTCGACCTTGTGGGCGATGACCCCGAACGGGTAGGCGCGGTGCCGGTTGGCGTACCCCTGCCTGATCATGAGGCGTTCGACGTCCTCGTAGATCTCGCGCAGCGGACGCCGCTCCCGCACCTCGCTCAGGATCAGCGCGCGGTGCGCCTCCAGATCGGCCAGCAGCCGGTCGTGGAGAGGGTGGAGACCGAGGCAGCCGGAGTACCCGATGTCTGCCGTGAACCCCTTGTACACCGGGGCCATGTCGAGGATGAACGGCATCCCCGGCTCCAGCCGCCGGTCGGTCGGGAAGAACTGCAGCGGCACCTTGAACCCGGCGAACGCCGTACGGTCCCCGAACCAGGCGAAGGGGAGATGGAACCAGTCGCGCACCCCGCGCTCACGCAGCCACTCGCGCTGCATCCGGGCCGCCTCGCGCTCCGTCACCCCCGGTTTCAGGCGGGCTGCGACCGCCTCCGCGCAGGCGTACGCGAGACGTTGCACTTCTCTGAACCCCTGGAGCTCAGGGGCCCGTTCGTCCTTGACGCGCGAGACCATGCCACCGTCCGTTCCCTGCCGTGTGCGGTACGTGCCCGTAACGTGACACTGATGAATGTGACAATGTCCGGCGGCTACGTCAAGGGGTGCGCCTGGCCTGTGGACAACTCCACAGCCGGTCGCTCCGGACAGGACGCGGCCGGTCGCTCCGGACACGACGCAGCTGGTTGCTCTGGATACGACGCAGCCGGTTGCTCCGGACACGACCGCGGCCGGTCGCTCCGGACACAACGCCGTCGACCGGTCCGGACGCCGCACGACCGGCCGGCCGGACACCACACAACTCGCCGCCCCGGACGCGTCGCCGTGTGGCGGTCCCGGGCCCTGTGACGGGCTGTCCTCCTTCGAGGGGTCCCCCTACGGGTCCGTACATCTGGAGTCTGACGGGAATCCAGCCGTCAGGTCTGACGACCGGTGTGGCCCGCGCCACTAACGTCGATGACGTGACTGTCATTGCGACCGAAGGCCTGAGCAAGCGGTTCCCACGGGTGACCGCGCTTGACCGGCTCTCGTTGGACATCGGCCCCGGTGTGACCGGGCTGGTGGGCGCCAACGGAGCCGGCAAGTCCACGTTGATCAAGATCCTGCTGGGTCTGTCCCCCGCGACCGAGGGCCGGGCCGCAGTGCTCGGGCTCGACGTCTCGACCAGCGGCGCCGCCATCCGGGAACGGGTCGGCTACATGCCCGAACACGACTGTCTGCCGCCCGACATCTCGGCCACCGAGTTCGTCGTGCACATGGCGCGGATGTCCGGACTCCCGCCGACCGCGGCCCGTGAACGCACCGCGGACACGCTGCGGCACGTCGGCCTGTACGAGGAGCGCTACCGGCCCATCGGCGGCTACTCGACCGGCATGAAGCAGCGGGTGAAACTGGCCCAGGCGCTGGTCCACGACCCGCAGCTGGTCCTCCTCGACGAGCCGACCAACGGACTGGACCCGGTGGGCCGCGACGAGATGCTCGGCCTGATCCGGCGGATCCACACCGACTTCGGCATCTCGGTCCTCGTCACCTCGCACCTCCTGGGCGAACTGGAGCGCACCTGCGACCACGTCGTCGTCATCGACGGCGGAGCACTGCTGCGCTCCAGCTCCACCAGCGACTTCACCCAGACCACCACGACACTCGCGGTCGAGGTCACCGACAGCGACACCCACCCCGACGGGACCGACGCGCTGCGGAAGGTCCTCACCGGTGCGGGGGTCAAGCTGGTGGGGCTCAACGGGCTCGACGCCGAGGGGCTGCCCGGAGCAGGCCACATCCTGCTGGTCGAGGCGGCCGGCGAGGAGACGTACGACCTCGTCCGCGACAGCGTCGCCGGTCTCGGCCTCGGCCTCGTCCGGATGGAACAGCGCCGCCACCACATCTCCGAGGTCTTCCGTACCGAAGAGGCACCGGCGGCACACCTTGAGGCGCGGACCGCGCCCGTATCCGCCGGGGCCGTACTGCAGAAGGGGAGCGGTCGCGATGAGCACTGAGACCGGCGCCGCGACCGGGAGCGAGACCTCCCGGATCCACAACATCGGCTACCGCGCCTACGACGGCCCGCGCCTGGGCCGCGCCTACGCCCGCCGCTCGCTCTACTCGCAGTCTCTGCGCGGTTCCTTCGGACTCGGCCGATCGACCAAGTCCAAGGTGCTGCCCATGCTGCTGCTGGGCGTGATGTGCCTGGTCGCGGCAGTCATCGTGGCACTCGCCATCGCCACTCCCAACACCACGCAGCTGCCGATCAAGTACACCTCGTTCGCGATCTATCTGCAGGCGGTCATCGGTCTGTTCATCGCCGCGCAGGCACCGCAGTCGGTCTCCAGGGACCTCCGGTTCAAGAGCATTCCGCTCTACTTCTCCCGGCCGATCGAGCGAGGCGACTACGTCCTCGCGAAGTTCGCCGCCATGGTCTCCGCGCTCTTCGTCATCACCGCGGCGCCGCTCGTCATCCTGTACGTGGGCGCACTGCTGGGGAAGTTCGACTTCGCCGACCAGACCAAGTGGTTCGCTCAGGGGATGGTGTCGGTGGCGCTGCTGTCCGTGCTCTTCGCAGGTCTCGGCCTCGTGATGGCCGCACTCACCCCGCGGCGCGGCTTCGGTGTCGCAGCGGTGATCGCCGTGCTGACGATCACGTACGGAGCGGTCAGCACGATCCAGGGCATCGCCTGGACCACGGGGTCCACCGGCGCCGTGCCCTGGCTCGGACTCTTCTCCCCGATCACGCTCGTCGACGGTGTGCAGACCGCGTTCCTCGGCGCGGACTCCGCCTTCCCCGGAGGGGAAGGCCCGGGGGCCGGAGCCGGTGTGGTCTACCTGATCGTTGTTCTCGCGCTCGTCGCCGGCTCGTACGCCGTACTGATGCGCCGCTACCGGAGGGTCGGGCTGTGACCACCATCGAGATCGACCACACCTCCCGCTGGTTCGGCAACGTGGTCGCCGTCAACGACGTGAGCATGACCGTGGGACCAGGGGTCACCGGTCTGCTGGGGCCCAATGGCGCCGGCAAGTCCACGCTCATCAACATGATGGCCGGATTCCTCGCACCGTCGACGGGCACGGTCACGCTCGACGGCTCGCCGATCTGGCGCAACGAGGCCGTCTACCGGCAGATCGGCATCGTGCCGGAGCGGGAGGGGATGTACGACTTCCTGACCGGCCGTGAGTTCGTCGTGGCCAACGCCGAACTGCAGGGTCTCGGCGACGCCGAGGCGGCTGCCGCGCTGGCCACGGTCCAGATGGAGTACGCGCAGGACCGCAAGATCTCCACGTACAGCAAGGGCATGCGCCAGCGCGTGAAGATGGCGTCCGCGCTGGTCCACGATCCGTCCGTGCTGCTGCTCGACGAGCCGTTCAACGGAATGGACCCGCGTCAGCGGATGCAGCTGATGGAACTGCTGCGACGGATGGGGGCCGAGGGCCGCACGGTTCTCTTCTCCTCCCACATCCTCGAAGAGGTCGAGCAGCTCGCTTCGCACATCGAGGTGATCGTGGCGGGACGGCACGCCGCGTCCGGCGACTTCCGCAGGATCCGGCGGCTGATGACGGACCGGCCGCACCGTTATCTCGTACGGTCCAGCGACGACCGCGCCCTCGCGGCCGCGCTCATCGCCGACCCGTCGACGGCCGGCATCGAGGTCGACCTCGGCGAGAACGCGCTGCGCATCCAGGCCGTCGACTTCGCACGCTTCACCACGCTGCTGCCCAAGGTGGCGCGTGATCAGGGCATTCGGCTGCTGACCGTTTCGCCGTCCGACGAGTCCCTCGAATCGGTCTTTTCCTATCTCGTAGCGGCCTGAGTAGTGGCCTGAAAGGAGCTGTGACGTCATGTACGACCCCACAGTCGCCCGGCTCACCTACCGGGCCCTGCTCGGCCGGCGCCGGGCCGCCATCCTCTTCGTCCTGCCGGCGCTCCTGATCGTCATCGCGGTGGCGGTGCGCATGTTCGCCGGGGCGGACGACCAGGTGGCCTCGGACGTGCTGGGCGGATTCGCCATCGCCACCATGGTGCCGCTGATCGGTGTGATCGCCGGTACGGGAGCCATCGGACCCGAGATCGACGACGGCTCGATCGTCTATCTGCTGGCCAAGCCGGTGAAGCGGCCGAGGATCATCTTCACCAAGCTGGTCGTGGCGATCGCGGTGACCATGGTGTTCTCGGCGGTGCCGACCCTGATCGCCGGTCTGATCCTCAACGGGAACGGCCAGCAGATCGCGGTGGCGTACACGATCGCCGCACTGGTCGCCTCGATCGCCTACAGCGCGCTGTTCCTGCTGCTGGGCACGGTCAGCCGGCATGCGGTGGTCCTCGGTCTCGTCTACGCGCTCGTGTGGGAGGCCCTCTTCGGCAGCCTCGTACCCGGTGCGCGCACGCTCAGCGTGCAGCAGTGGTCCCTGGCTCTGGCGGAGAAGGTGGGCGGGGGCGGCGCGATCACCTCCGACGTCGGTCTGCCGGTCGCGACGGTGCTGCTGGTGGCGGTCACCGTGGTGGCGACCTGGTACGCCGGTCAGAAGCTGCGGACGCTGAAGCTCGCCGGCGAGGAGTAAGCGTGTGAGCGCGTGAGTACGGACGGCTCGTGACGTGCGACAACCCCCGTCCCATGGACGGGGGTTGTCGCATGTCAGACAGTCCTACGCGTAACTGTACGGTTATCGGTTCGTTGTTCCTGGTGCGTGGAGGCAACTGGAGTCTGTGGCGTCGTGGCTTTCGTGAAATCGGGATAGCCGGCGCGGCGGGGAATCACCCGTCGGTCGGTCATTGAGTGAGTGGCAATCGTGAGCGTCCTCCGCCCCTGAAGCCCGGGGAGAGGGCTGTCCCCCGTCGCATCCCGATCGGAAGGCATGCTCATGCCCACGGAAGTCGCCCTACTCGAATCACGCGCCTTGCGCATCGAACAAATGGGGCGCGTCGACGTCCTCGACAAGGTGAAGAGTCTTGTCATGCTCCCGGACGGAGTTCACGTCCGCACCGAGGACGTGGCCCGGTACTTCGAAGTATCCACAGGTGTGGTCAGGAGGCTGACCGACCGCCATCAGGACGAGCTCGCACAGAACGGTTTGCGTGTGCTCCGGGGCTCCGACCTGCGAACCTTCCATAGCGACATGCTGTCGCTATGGGGTGGTGAAGGGGCGGAAAGTTATCCACAGGCAGCGACTCAACTCCGCCTCTACACCCGCAGGACCGTTCTCAACGTCGCCATGCTTCTTCGCGACAGCGACATCGCGCGATGCGTCCGTACGTATCTCCTCGACGCCGAGCAGGACCTGCGCGCCGGGTACACCTCGCTCGAACACCGCGTCACCCGGGTCGAAAGCTGCCTGGCCGGCGTCGGCACCGCCCTGCAGGAACTCGGCCCGGTGCTCGGCCGGATGTCGCACCGGCTGGACAGCCTCGACCGGAGGCTGGAGGTCACGCATCAGGTGGTCGGCGCCATGAGCGTGCGACTGGGCGAGGTGACCGAGGACATCGGCCGGCTCGACGGTCGCATGGACGAGCTCGCGCGCAATCTCAAGGACCTGTGCCGCCGTAACAGGAGCCGCTGAGAGGGCTGGAGGGCCGGTGGCACCCTTAATTGGGTGGCACCGGTCCACGGTGGGACGGCACAGTAGGTGAGACGGCAACCGCCGGGAACGGCAACCGCCGGGAACGGCAACCGCCGGGAACGGCACTGAAGACCGGGAGAGGAGCGCGGCGATGACCGAGAGTCCGAGTCCGTCGAGCTCCCAGCAGGGCGTGCCCGAGCGGGCGCAGGAGTAGTCAGCGACTGCTCCGCCGCGCCGCTCCGAGCAGAACGCCCGGGCGGCCGTTGCTGCGCATCGCGCGCGGCCGTCCTCCCGGAGGATTGGCCGAGTGGTAAGGCAGCGGCTTGCTAAGCCGTCGTCGGGGCTCTGACCCCGCGCGCGTTCGATCCGCGCATCCTCCGCCTCGCAGAAGACCCAGCCTTGAGGTCCAGCCGTGACGTCCAGCCATGACGCCTGGACCCGATCTCCTGCCTCGACGTCTGGACCCGATGTCCAGCCCTGGCGTCTGGGACCGGTGTCCAGCTCTGAGGCCCAGCCCCGACGCCTAGAGCAACTGCTCCAGCACCACGGCGATGCCGTCGTTCTCGTTCGACGCGGTGATCTCCTGGGCCACGGCCTTCAGGTCCTCGTGCGCGTTGGCCATGGCCACACCGTGCCGTGCCCAGGCGAACATCGGGATGTCGTTCGGCATGTCACCGAAGGCGATCGTGTCCGCCGCCTTCACGGCCAGCCGACGCGCGGCCAGCGAGAGGCCGGTGGCCTTGCTGAGCCCCAGCGGCAGGATCTCCACCACGCCCGGACCCGCCATGACCACGTCCACCAGGTTGCCGACCGCGGCCCGCGCGGCCTTCGCCAGCGCGTCGTCGTCCAGCTCCGGATGCTGTATGTAGACCTTGTTCAGCGGGGCGGACCACATCTCGGCCGGGTCCTCGACCAGGACGGTCGGCAGCGGGCCTTCCTGTACGCGGTACCCGGGGCCGACGAGCACTTCGCCGTCGAGCCCGTCGCGGCTGGCGGCCAGCGCGAGCGGACCGACCTCGGCCTCGACCTTGGAGAGCGCGAGGCCGGCGAGCTGGCGGTCCAGCGTCAGCGACGTCAGCAGCTTGTGCTGGCCGGCGTGGTAGACCTGCGCGCCCTGGCCGCAGACCGCGAGGCCCTCGTAGCCCAGGTCGTCCAGGATATGCCGGGTCCACGGGACGGCGCGGCCTGTGACGATGATGTGCGCCGCACCGGCCGCGGTGACCGCGGCCAGTGCCTCGCGCGTGCGCCCGGAGACCGTGTCGTCGTCACGCAGCAGCGTGCCGTCGAGGTCGGTCGCGACGAGCTTGTAGGGAAAGGTCACTTGGCGACCGGCTCCAGCAGCTCGCGCCCGCCCAGGTACGGACGGAGGACCTCGGGCACCCTTACCGAACCGTCGGGGAGCTGGTGGTTCTCCAGGATCGCCACGATCGTCCGCGGTACGGCGCAGAGCGTGCCGTTCAGCGTGGCCAGCGGCTTCAGGACCTTCTTGCCGTCGCGGTTGTCCCGCATCCGGACGGACAGCCGACGTGCCTGGAAGCTGTCGCAGTTGGACGCGGAGGTCAGCTCGCGGTACTTGCCCTGGGTCGGGATCCACGCCTCGCAGTCGAATTTCCTGGAGGCGGAGGAGCCCAGGTCGCCGGTGGCGACGTCGATCACCTGGAAGGGCAGCCCGAGCGCGGTGAGCCACTGCTTCTCCCAGTCCAGGAGGCGCTGGTGCTCGGCTTCGGCGTCCGCCGGGTCGACGTACGAGAACATCTCGACCTTGTCGAACTGGTGGACCCGGAAGATGCCGCGGGTGTCCTTGCCGTACGTACCCGCCTCACGGCGGAAGCACGGCGAGAAGCCCGCGTACCGCAGGGGCAGCTTGTCCGCGTCGATGATCTCGTCCATGTGGTACGCGGCGAGCGGTACCTCGGAGGTGCCGACCAGATAGAAGTCGTCCTTCTCCAGGTGGTACACGTTCTCCGCGGCCTGGCCGAGGAAGCCGGTGCCCTCCATGGCGCGCGGACGGACCAGCGCCGGGGTGAGCATCGGGATGAAGCCGGCCTCGGTGGCCTGGGCGATCGCCGCGTTGACGAGAGCGAGTTCCAGGAGCGCGCCGACGCCCGTCAGGTAGTAGAAACGCGACCCGGACACCTTGGCGCCGCGCTCCATGTCGATCGCGCCGAGCGCCTCGCCGAGCTCCAGGTGGTCCTTGGGCTCGAAGCCCTCGGCGCCGAAGTCGCGGATGGTGCCGTGCGTCTCCAGGACGACGAAGTCCTCCTCGCCGCCGACCGGCACGTCCGTGTGGACGATGTTGCCGAGCCGCAGCAGCAGGCTCTTGGTCTCCTCGTCGGCCTCGTCCTGCGCCGCGTCGGCCGCCTTGACGTCGGCCTTGAGCTGCTCGGCCTTCTTCAGGAGTTCGGCGCGCTCCTCCGGGGAGGCCTTGGAAACGAGCTTGCCGAGCGATTTCTGCTCGGAACGGAGCTCGTCGAACCGGACCCCGGACGACCTGCGCCGTTCGTCGGCGGAGAGCAGGGCGTCGACGAGGCCGACGTCCTCTCCACGGGCGCGCTGGGAGGCGCGAACACGGTCGGGGTCCTCACGAAGCAGGCGAAGGTCAATCACCCCTCCAGGCTACCGGTGTCGGCTTCGGTAGTCCGAACCGATATTGCCAAGCGTGTCACTTTGCCCGAATTGCCGGTATTGGTAATGCTGAGGATGGAATCCGCGGGGGCGTGAGGCGGAGGGATCAAGGAAAAGGGCCCTATTCCCCTAAATGGGGCAGAAGGGTTATGCGCCTTGACGTACCAGCCTTGCCTCGACGGGGAGTTGGGCGCCGCTTGTCCACAGGAGTGCATGGTCGGTCAAAGTTATCCACAGGCTGTGAGGAAGCTCTGTGGACGCGGAGGAGATCATTCCGAAAGCCGCATGCCGGCTCGTGGATTCACGGTTCAAACCCACTTCAGACGCTCGTTCGGGTGGGAATTCCTCGCCCTAAAGAGTTGATCATTGGAATTGAGCTGACAACACACGACCCGTCGACCTGTGGACCGGTCTGAGCGACGTGGGCAGATTTGTCGACCATGTCGCATTGCGGTGTCGACTTGTCCCCAGGTCGAGAGGGGTGCCTGTGGATAACTTTTCCGTCTGTGACTATCGGCTGATCGCACCGGTCATACGGGCAGGCGCGACGGCCGAAGGACGGTCGGGGTGAACGAACGACTGTCGGCGTGCCGAAGGGAGGTCGGGGTGGGCGACGGACGGTCGGGGTGGGTGAAGG
>NZ_JAELVH010000080.1 GCF_019399235.1 Streptomyces poriferorum
GGCGGGGGGCCGGGAGGGTCCGGAGGGTCCTGCGAGGGGCCCTGTGGGACCGGAGGGACCGGCCGGCCGGGGCCCGAAGGGCTCCCATTCCTGGTCGCTCATGCCGTGATCCCCCTCTCTTCGAGTGCGAGCTTCATCGAGCGCAGTGCGTAGAAGACCCGGGACCGCACCGTGCCGCTGGGGATGCCGAGCACCTCGGCCGCCTCGTTGACCGTGCGGCCCTTGAAGTAGGTCTCGACCAATGCTTCCCGGTGGGCCGGGGTCAAATCGTCGAGCGCGTCGGAGAGCGTCATCAGCCACAGCGCCTTGTCGATCTCGTCCTCCGCGGGAATGACCTCCAGTGGCGACGGGTCGACCTCGTGCGGCCGGGCCTGCCGGCTGCGGTGGCCATCGATGACGATGCGCCGGGCGACCGTCACCAGCCAGGGCCGGACGGAACCGGTGGCCCTGTTGAGCGAACCGGCGTTCTTCCAGGCACGGATGAGCGTTTCCTGCACCACGTCCTCGGCGCGCTGGCGGTCGCCGGCGACGAGGCGGAGTACGTACGCGAGCAGGGGTCCGGCGTGTTCGCGGTAGAGCGCCCGCATCAGCTCCTCGTCGGGGACGGCGGAGAGTGACGGGGGCGGCCCACTGCGATGCCGGGCCCTGTGCGGACGGTCATCGGCCACGGCCGCATCCTTGCGCACCCGAACCTCCCGGTCGAGACCCTGTCGAGCTCCTTGGCCATCGATACGGGGATGCGGGGCGAACCATTCAACGTGCGTCCAAGATTCTTTACGCCCGAGGGCTGTCCGCGGCTCTTCACCCCCGAGGGCTGTCCGCGGAGGAACCCGGTGGCTCGGTGTGGCGCCTGCGGTGCCGGGCGACCCGTTCGCGGTTGCCGCAGACCTCGCTGGAGCACCAGCGGCGGCGCCTGCCGCGGGAGGTGTCCAGGTAGACGCGGCGGCAGTGGTCGCCCTCGCAGCGGCGCAGTCCGGCCAGGGCTGCCGGATCGGTGAGGAGTTCCACGGCGTCCCGCGCCACGGCGGCCAGCAGCGCGCCGCAGCCGGGCTCGGCGCTCAGGCCGCGTACCAGGGCGCCGTTCCCGGCGCGCACGGCGCACAGACCGGGCGGTGCGCCGGCTGCGAGCGCGTTGACGCGCTCCAGCGCGCCGTCGGCTCCCCTCCCGCCGAGCTGCGCGGTCAGCAGCCGGTCGACGGCGCTCCGCAGCTGCCGGAACCGCACGAGCCAGTGGTCGTCCACGCCGTCGAGCCGGGTGCCCGGGGGGACGGCCCCGGCGGCCACCAGCCAGCCGGCGAGCCCCTCCGCCCGGTCCAGCGGATCGGCGGCGCCCGGGTTTCCGGCGCCCGTCGCGACCAGGTCGAGGCAGAGCCGTCCGGAGTCGAACCGCCAGTCGTACGAGCCCTTGCGCGTCGCCATGCGCATGCCCCCGCCTCGGGTCCGGTCGCCGTCCCCACCAGAGTGCCCCGCCCGGCTCCAGGCCGTAACCCCTGGCGCGCCGGCCGCGACAACTGCCCTCCTACGATGGGCCGATGAGCGACCAGTTGCACAGCGCCCGCCTGCGGTCCGGTTCCCTGGTGCTCCGCCCCTGGCTGCCGGGCGATCTCCCGGCCCTGCTCGACGCGTACCGCGACCCGGCGATACGGGCGGGGTCACGTGCCCCGGTGGAGGACGAGGCGGCGGCGGAGCGCTGGCTGCGGGCCCAGGAGGAGGGCCGGGAGTCCGGGCTGCGACACAGCTTCGCCGTGGTGGACACGGTGCTCGGCGAGCGGCCGGCCGGCAACGTCGTCCTCGCGCGTTCCGCGCCGGGCTCGAAGAGGGCCGAGGTCGGCTACTGGACGGCGGCGCCCGCCCGGGGCCGCGGTATCGCCCCGCAGGCCCTCGAAGCGCTGACGGACTGGGCGTTCACGGTGTTCGCCGCCGACGGACTCGTCACGCTGGAACTGCTGCACCAGGTGGACAACGAGGCGTCGTGCCGGGTCGCGGAGAAGGCCGGGTACGGCTTCGCGGAGATGCTGCCCGCACACCCGCCGTGGCCGCGGGAGGGCCACCGCCACGAGCGGCGGGCCGCCTGACCCGACAGCCTCAGCAGACTCAGGCCCCCGCCGGCGCCCCGGTCACCGGGCCGTCGTGCAGGACGCGCTGGAAGAGCCGGTGGTCGCGCCACTCGCCGTCGATGTGGAGATAGCCCGGGGCCAGGCCGATCTGCTCGAAGCCGCAGTTGGCGAGCACGCGCTGCGAGGCCTCGTTGTACGGCAGCGTGGCGGCCTCGATCCGGTGCAACCGCAACTCGTCCCGGGCCAGTTCGCAGATCAGGCGCACCGCGGCGGTGGCCAGCCCGCGCCCCGCGAAGTCCACGTCCACCCAGTAGCCGAGGGCGGCGCTGCGAAACGGCCCGAGCACCACGCCGTTGAGCGTGAACGTGCCGATCGCCCGGTCCTGCGCGTCGCAGAGCACCCAGGGCATCGCGCGCCCCGCGTCGCGGTCCGCCAGCGCGACGGCCAGCCGTTCGCGCTGTCCCTGCTCGGTGTAGAAGGCGTCGGGCCGCACGGGCTCCCAGGGCCGCATGTACGTGCGGCTGCGGCTCAGCGATTCGGCGAGAGGACCCGCGTCGCCAAGGGCCGCGGGCCGGAGCCGTACCTCGGCGTCGATCCGGTGTGCTTCCTCGCTCATCCCCGCACCGTATCCCGGCACGCCGCGGCGCTCGCGCGGAGCCCGGCCCCCGCCGCGGTCCGCCCCGTTGGACGTCTGCGAAGGCAACTGCGCGCCTGGACCATGGAGCGCGCCGGCCCGCGCCACTTGACTGGATCCATGAACACCAGCGGGCCCGACCGGCCGACCACCGCCCTCCACCGCATCGTCCTCGGCGCCGCCGCCGTCGCCACCGGCCTGATGGCGGGCACCTTCTTCGTCTTCTCGTGCGCGGTCATGCCCGCGCTCGGCCGCAGCGACGACCGGACCTTCGTCGAGGTGATGCGGAACATCAACGACGTCATCGAGAACCCGGTCTTCTTCACCGGCTTCCTCGGCGCGCTGTTCCTCACCGCGGCCGCCGCCTGGCAGCAGCGCCGCTCCCCCGCTCCGCGCAGGTGGATCCTTGCCGCGCTCGCGGTGTACGCCGTCGCCTTCCTGCTCACCTCGGGCGTCAACGTGCCGCTCAACAACGAGCTCGCGCGGGCCGGGGACCCGGCACGCATCGCCGACCCGGCCGCCGTTCGGGACCGGTTCGAGGACGCGTGGGTCGCCTGGAACGCCGTACGGGCGGTGCTGTGCACCGCCGCGCTCGCGCTCCTGCTGCGGGCCTCGTACCTGATGGGCTGCCGGCTCCCTCAGGAGTCCGCGTACTTGGCGTCGGACGCCGGGTCCAGGGCCAGCCGGTAGCCGCGCTTGACGACGGTCTGGATCAGCCGGGGCACTCCGAGCGCGGTGCGCAGCCGGGCCATCGCGGTCTCCACCGCGTGCTCGTCCGTGCCGCTGCCGGGCAGGGCGCGCAGCAGGTCGGCGCGGGCCACCACCCAGCCTGGCCTGCGGGCCAGGGTGTGCAGCAGGGCCATGCCGGCGGGCGGTACCGCGCGCAGTTCGTCGTCGACCAGGACGGCGTGGCCGCGGATCTCGACCCGGTGGCCGGCGACCGGCAGGGTCCGCGCCCGGGAGGGGAGTTCGCGGCAGATGAGCTGGACGAGCGGGCCGAGCCGGAAGCGCTCCGGCTGGGCGGTGTCGATCCCGCGGTCCTGCAACGGGAGGGCGGTGACCGGTCCGACGCAGGCCGGGAGGACGCTGCCCTTCAGGACGGCCGTCAGCTCGTTCAGCAGGCCGCGCTCCCCGGCCCTGCGCAGCAGGGAGACCGCTGCCGGGGCGCTGGTGAAGGTGAGCGCGTCCAGGCCGCCCGCCACGGTGATGTCGATGAGCCGGTCGAGGGGGGCGATGTCCTCGGGCGGCATCCAGCGGTAGACGGGGACGCCGACGACCTCGCCGCCGGCCGCGCGCAGCGACTCGACGAAGCCGGGGAGGGGTTCCCCGTGCAGCTGGAGGGCGATGCGGCGGCCCTCGACGCCTTCCTCCAGGAGCCGCTCCATCACCTCCGCCATGGATTCGGACGCCGGTGACCAGGTCTCGGTCAGCCCGGCGGCGCGGACCGCGCCCTTGACCTTGGGGCCGCGGGCCAGCAGTTCGACGCCGCGCAGGGTGTCCAGCAGCTGTTCGCCTATGCCCCAGCCGTCGGCGGCCTCGATCCAGCCGCGGAAGCCGATCGCGGTGGTCGCGACGACCACGTCGGGGACGGTGTCGATGAGTTCCTTGGTGGCGGTGAGCAGTTCGCTGTCATCGGCGAGCGGCACGATCCGCAGGGCGGGCGCGTGCACCACGGTGGCGCCCCGCCGCCGCAGCAGGGTGCCGAGCTCGTCCGCCCGGCGCGCGGCGGTGACACCGACCGTGAAGCCCGCGAGGGGCCCGTGCTGTTCGTCGTCGTGCATATGGTCTACCCGGCTCTCGTCCCGCTGCTGCTCAATGGTGCGGAGGGCCGAGCCTGCCAACGAAGCGTGACAGGCTCGGTTCACCCGTATTTCCCGCCCGTTACGTCACCCGACATGTCAGGGCCGTCTGTTCGGACCCCGCAAGCCCGGTCTGATCGAAAAGGACAGCTCTGGTTTCATCATCACACTTCGGCGTAGCTGAGCTGGGGCTTCGCCGGGACCGCCGCCGTGCGGCGAAGGTATACCGCCCAGGTGAGCGCGAAACACACTCCGTAGAAGGCGAGGAAGGACCAGAAGGCCGCCGTTCCGGTGCCCGAGGTCTGGAAGGACTGCCGGAAGGCGAGGTTGATGGCGAGGCCGCCGAGCGCCCCGACCGCGCCGATGAGTCCCATCGCCGCCCCGGACAGCCGCCGGCCCTTGGCCGCCGCCTCCTCGCCGCGCAGCCCCTGGGCGATCGCCTTGGCGTGGAAGATGCCCGGGATCATCTTGAACGTCGATCCGTTGCCGAGCCCCGTGAGGACGAACAGCGCGGTGAAGCCGATCAGGAACACGGTGAGCGATTCGATGCCGGAGGCGTATACGACGACACCGGTCGCCACGGCCATCGCGGCGTAGTTCGCCAGGGTGATCCGGGCGCCGCCGTAACGGTCGGCCAGCCAGCCGCCGACCGGCCTGATGAGCGAGCCCAGCAGCGGGCCGACGAAGGTGAGCGAGGCGGCCTGCAGCGGGGTCCGGCCGAACTGGGTCTGCAGGACGAGCCCGAAGGCGAAGCTGTAGCCGATGAAGGAGCCGAAGGTGCCGATGTAGAGCACCGCCATGATCCACGTGTGCGGGTCGCGCGCGGCGTCTTTCGCGGCCCCGGTGTCGTTCTGCACGGGCGCCAGGTTGTCCATGAACCTCGCGGCGCACAGCCCGGCGACGACGATCAGCGGGATGTACACACCGAGCACGATCCGCGGGTGCATGGCGCCCGCGGTCCCGATCACGAGCAGTCCGATGAGCTGCACGACGGGGACGCCGATGTTGCCGCCGCCCGCGTTCAGCCCGAGCGCCCAGCCCTTCTTGCGCAGCGGGAAGAAGGCGTTGATGTTCGTCATCGAGGAGGCGAAGTTGCCGCCGCCGATGCCGGTCAGCGCGGCCACGGCCACGAAGGTGGTGTACGAGGTCCCCGGCTCCATCACCATGAAGGCGGCGACCGTCGGCACCAGCAGGGTGAACGCGCTGAACACGGTCCAGTTCCGGCCACCGAACCTGGCCACGGCGAAGGTGTACGGAACCCGCACGAGGGCTCCGACCAGCGTCGCGGTGGAGATCAGGAAGAACTTCCCGGCCGGGTCGACCCCGTACTCCGGCCCCATGAACAGGACCATCACCGACCACAGGGTCCAGATGGAGAACCCGATGTGCTCGGAGAGCACGGAGAACCAGAGGTTCCGGCGGGCGATCCGCTCGCCCTTCTCCTTCCAGAACGTCTCGTCCTCGGGTTCCCACTGCTCGATCCAACGGCCAGCCATCACGCGCCTCCACGGGTGGTCGGGGTGTTGTCCCCGACGCTAGAGAGCGCGCGTTTCGGTGTGGTGCCGCGAGGTGACCGGTGCGCAACCTTGCTCTCACCGGGCCGGGAGGGGCCCGGTGAGACCGTGGCTCAGCGCCGGCGCGTACCGCCGGGCACGGCCGCCCCGCGGCTCCCGGCACCGGCCTTGCGCGACTGTCCGTTGGGCCAGAGCCTCGGACGGCGCTTGGCGGCGACGTCCTCCACCCAGCCGAAGGCGAGGATCATCAGCCCGATCAGCGGCCAGATGACGATCAGCTCCAGAGCGTTGCCCGAGGCGTCGATGTAGGTGCCGAGGTGGTCGCCGACCCAGGGCACGTTCCACAGCTGGTCGATGAGCAGGAATCCGGCCATCAGCAGCAGGTTGTGCCAGAGGTAGATGGTCACGGCCCGGTTGTTGGCGAGCGTGACCAGACCGTCCCAGCCGGCCAGCCGGCCCGGCAGCTGCCGCCAGGAGGGCGCGTACTGCAGGAGGATGACGCAGAAGCCGAGCGACCAGGTGGCCTGGGCGAGAGGGATCTCGTCGAGGTTCCAGCCCTCCTCGGTGAGGTGTCCGGAGGCCCACCAGAGCGCGAAGGCCATGAGGAACGTCGCCATCGAGACCGTGAGGTAGCGCGGGACGGTCCGCAGCAGCCCGTCGTTGTGCGCGAAGCCGAGGATCCAGCAGGAGCCGAAGACGGCGAAGTCGACCAGCCCCTCGCCCGCGGTGCCCGGCACGGTGACCAGTCCGGTGCCGATCACGGCGGTGAGGCCGACGGGGGCGAGCAGCGTCACCCAGGGAAGCCTGCGGAAGGCCTTCAGCAGCAGCGGTGAGGCCAGCACGAACCACAGATAGGCGCGGATGTACCAGAGCGGTCCCATGGCCTGCTCGGCCCAGGAGGTCTCCAGGAAGCCGCCCTCGGAACCGCTCTCCCAGGGGAAGGGCGGAGTGCCGACCGGGAGCAGGTAGCAGCCCAGTTTGAGGAACCACCAGATGCCCTCCTCGCGGACCGGCTTCCAGCCGAGCAGGAAGACCATGGGGACGACGACCGCGAGGAACGCCCACATCGGCGGGAGCAGCCGCCGCAGTCGGCTGCGGACGACGCTCCACGCGGGCCTCGCCAGCGACCGGGCCATCAGCGAGCCGGCCAGGGCGAACATGACGCCCATGGAGGGGAAGACGATGGTCAGCCAGGCCCAGCCGAAGAGGTGGAAGACGACGACGCGGACGAGCGCCACCGCGCGCAGCAGGTCGAGATAGCGGTCCCGGCCCGGTGCCGCCGCGGCGGGCGGCGCCGCTTCGGGCTCCGGCGCGGGCGGCACGGGTACGGGAGCCTGCGTCCAGGGCGCGGGTCCGGCCGGCCGGGCCCACTCCTCCTGGCCGGGCAGCTGTGTCCAGGCCTGCGGCTGGACCGGGAACGGCACCGTGTGCGGTTCCGGCGGCTGCTGCGGGTACACAGAGGGCTGGCTGGGATGGGTCATGCGACGGGCCTCCGGTCGGTACTGCGCCGGCCCTGGCTCGGCGTGGAGCCGGGCGCCTCCACGACTCCCGTGCGGCGCAGTTTCTGCCAGCGCAGCCGGCCGCCGGTGAGAGCGGTGATCCAGGACTGGAGCAGCACCACGTACATGAGCTGCCGGTAGAGAACCTGCTGGAGGGGCAGCGAGAGCAGATGGGTCATGCGTTCCCGGTCGAGCCGGAAGGCGTACGCGGCGCAGATGGCCTGCACCGCGAGGACGCCGAGCCAGGCGACCACCGTCTGCCCGGTCGGGCCGAAGACGAGCCCGTACAGCAGGAAGACGTCGATGAGCGGGGCGAGCAGCGGGGCGACGACCATGAACAGGGCGACGAACGGCAGCCCGACGCGTCCGAAGCGGCCGGACGGGCCTCGCTCGATCACCGCGCGGCGGTGCTTCCAGATGGCCTGCATCGTGCCGTACGACCACCGGTAGCGCTGTGACCAGAGCTGTTGCACGGACTCCGGCGCCTCGGTCCAGGCGCGGGCGTTCTCCGCGTACACGACGCGCCAGCCGTCCCGGTGCAGGGCCATCGTGACGTCGGTGTCCTCGGCGAGGGTGTCCTCGCTCATGCCGCCGATCCGGTTCAGCGCGTCGCGGCGGAACGCCCCGACCGCGCCGGGGATCGTGGGCATGCAGCCCAGCATGTCGTACATCCGGCGGTCGAGGTTGAAGCCCATCACGTACTCGATGTGCTGCCAGGCGCCGATCAGTGAGTCGCGGTTGCCGACCTTGGCGTTGCCCGCGACGGCGCCGACCCGGGGGTCGGCGAAGGGCTGCACCAGCTCGCGGACGGTGGACGGTTCGAAGACCGTGTCGCCGTCCATCATCACGATGATGTCGTAGCGGGCGTGCGCGATGCCGTTGTTCAGCGCGGCGGGCTTTCCGGCGTTGCGCTGGCGCACGACCCGGACGCCCGGCAGCCGCATCCGGTCGACGAGGTCCGCGGTGCCGTCCGTGGAGCCGTCGTCGATGACGATGACCTCCAGCGGGTAGTCGCTCGCGATCAGCGAGCGCACCGTGTTGGCGATGCACTTGCTCTCGTTGTACGCGGGCACCAGGACGGACACGGGGCGGGTGAGGGGTTCGCCCCAGCTGAAGTCCTTCTTGCGGACCCGGCGGGCGTGTGCGAAGGACAGCAGCAGCATCAGGCCGAAGCGGGCCAGGACCAGCACCCCGATGACGGCGAGACCGACGACCAGGACGTCGGTGATGTGCTCCGAGACCTCGACGGCGGAGACGAACGCCTTGCCCTTCCAGAGCGCGTACCCGGTGACGGGGGTGTGCGCGCTGGGGGCGCCGAGGGCGTCGGTGAGGTTGGCGAACTCGTAGCCGCGCGCCTGCATCTTCGGCAGGAACCTGCCGAGGGCGGTGACGGTCTGGGACCGGTCGCCTCCTGAGTCGTGCATGAGGATGATGGCGCCCTTGCCGCCCTTGGGGGTGGCCCGGTCGATGATCGCCCGGACGCCGGGCCGCTTCCAGTCCTCGCTGTCGGTGTTGTTGACGACGGTGAGGTAGCCGCGGCTGCCGACGTACTGGGTGACCGGCCAGGACTTGTCGTCCATGGCGTCGGCGAACGAGGAGTACGGCGGCCGGAACAGGGAGGTGCGGATGCCGGCCGCGCCCGCCAGCGCCAGCTGGTTCTGCGACAGCTCCCAGTCGATGCGGCCGGTGGACTGGTAGGAGAGGTCGGGGTGGTTGAACGTGTGCAGCCCGACCTCGTGGCCCTCCTCGACCATGCGCTCCACCAGATCGGGGTAGCGGGAGGCCATGGTGCCGGTGACGAAGAAGACGCCGTGTGCGTGGTACTTCTTCAGCTCGTCCAGTACCCGGGGGGTCCACACCGGGTCGGGGCCGTCGTCGAAGGTCAGCACGATCCGGTGGTCGGGGATCCGCAGTGTCTTCGCGGGTTCGGTGGCGCTGCGCGCGTCGATGACCGGGCCGCCGTCCAGTACCTGCTCGGGCACCCGGTCGGTGGCCGCCGGCGGCTGGATCCGGTGGTCGGCGAGGATCTCGCTGTGCACGTAGCCGCGCAGCATCAACATGGCGAGCAGGGCAACGAGGAACAGGAACGGCAGCATGTAGCGCATGGGAAGTCTGCGCCGCCGGCTCTGCTTCTTACGGTTGTGCCTGACCCGCGGGGCGGGGGTGGTCATCTAGCTGGCGCCTTCTTGCTCTTGCACAGGGGGATCAGGTGTGGTGGCGGACGGAGTGACCGGGTCCGGGGACGTGACCGGCGGATCGGCGCTCGGCGTCCCGGACGCGGCGGTCGTCGCGGAGGCGGACGTCTCACCGGCCGGCACACCGCCGGCGGTGCTCGCTCCCGTGGCGGTGGTCCCCGGGGACGGTTCGGTACGGGCCGAGGCGGAGGATCCGGTACCGGGCGACGCGGAACCGCCGGCACCGACGGCGCCGCCCGGGGCGGCCGCGGCTCCTCCGGTCTGCGGGAGGGCGGACGGCGAGACGTCGGGGATCGTGCCGGGTGTGACCTCGGCTCCCGGGGTCACACCCTCGGTGGCCGGCGTCCGTACCTCGTCCGCCTTGCGGTTCTCCTCCTGGCCGGACAGCGGCAGGAAGGGAGCGGTGGAGTTGCCTCCGAGCAGGGCGAAGACGAGCGTCACCGCGTAACCGACAAAGATCGCGGCCAGGACCCAGCCGAGCCGTCGGAGCGTCTTGCTGCGCCGGCCGCTCTCGTCGACGAAGACGGGACCGTCGGAGCCCTCCGGAACGGTGGGTTCCGGGAGCAGCTCGGAGAGCTGCCGTCCCAGTCCGTCGAGCTGAATGGTGACTTCGTTGGGCTCGTGGGTGTGTCCCGCACGGGCACCTTCACGCCAAGTTTCCACTGATGTACGCACTTCCCCCACTCAGGATCGGGTGCGCGCAACTGACCGTCTGTGCGTCGTCGGACCGGGCCCCCACCCTGTCCCACGCGCCCCCTACCACAGTGCACCCGGGCCATGAATGTAGCGCACGCCGACGACAGTCCGGCCCCACGGACGGGTGTTGTTCATCATGAGAGGTACATCTGTTTTCGAACCGTGGTGCGGGCCCTGCCCCGGACCGGCCGGCCCCTCCCACGCGTGGGAGCGCGGTGCATCACGCGCGCCGGGGGCGCACGCCCCCCAGGCTCCGGGCGCGGGCCCGCACGGCGTCGGGCAGCAAAAAACGAGGACCCCGCTGCCGGTGGCAGCGGGGTCCTCGTTCACATGGGAATTGTGGAGATGGCGGGAATCGAACCCGCGTCCAACGGTGCGGAACCAGGGCTTCTCCGAGTGCAGTTCGCTACGCTTTTCTCGGCCCCGGAGGTCACGCGAACAAGCCTCCGACAGGCCCAGCCACTGTTTGATTTCCTTCCAGGCCCCGTGACCGGGCTTAGAAGTTTAGATCCCTTAGTGATGCCAGGATCCGGGTCGGGATCACCCCCGGGCTGACACTCCGCAGAGTCTTCGCTTAGCTGCTAATTAGGCAGCGAGGGCGAAGGCGGAGGAATCGCGCTTGGAATTGGCGATTATTGTTTGCGACATATGGTTTACGAGATCATTGCCGCTTCCTCGACTCGCTTCCCCTGCTTCGACATCCGCTGTCGAAACCGATCATCCCCATGTTGATTTTTCAAAGGTGGTGCACACCCCGTGGGGTGCAGTGCCATCGTACGTGACCAACGCACGACGATGCCAGCGTATTCCTGCCGCACCGGCCGGCAGCCACTGGCGGGGTGCGCTCAGGCGCTCCGCTGACGGCGGCGGGCCGCCGAGATCGCCCGGTTCGTCTCCCTCGTGTCCTGCTTCTCGCGCAGCGTCTGCCGCTTGTCGTACTCCTTCTTTCCCTTCGCCAGCGCGATCTCGACCTTGACCCGGCCGTTGGTGAAGTACAGGGCGAGCGGCACGATCGTGTGCCCGGTCTCCTGGGACTTCGACTCCAGCTTGTCGATCTCGGCCCGGTGCATCAGCAGCTTGCGCTTGCGCTTGGCGGAGTGGTTGGTCCAGGTCCCCTGGACGTACTCCGGGACGTGGATGTTGTGCAGCCACGCCTCGCCGCCGTCGATCTGCACGAAGCCGTCCACCAGGGAGGCCCGGCCCATGCGCAGCGATTTGACCTCGGTCCCCATCAGGACGAGGCCGCACTCGTAGGTGTCGAGGATGGTGTAGTCGTGGCGCGCCTTCTTGTTCTGCGCGACCATCTTGCGCCCGGTGTCTTTTTCCTTAGCCATAGTGCGGCCATTTTCGCACTACGACCCACCCCCGAGGCCACTCAATACCGTCTCGGCCCGTTCCTGGGCCCGCGCGCTCACCGCGAGGTCGGGCGTGATGCCGCGGCCGTCGACCCCATGGCCCGCCGGAGTGCGGTAGTGGCCCACGGTCAGCTCGGCCACGGAGCCGCCCGCGAGCCTGCTCGGCATCTGGACGGATCCCTTGCCGAAGGTCCGCGAACCGACCGTGACCGCCCGGCCCCGGTCCTGCAAAGCGCCGGTCAGGAGCTCGGCCGCGCTCATGGTCCCGCCGTCGACGAGGACGACGACGGGGCGCTCGGTGTCGCCCCCGGCCTCCGCGTACAGCGCGCGCTGCTCCCCGTGCACGTCGTACGTGGCGACCAGGCCGCCGTCCAGGAAGGCGGAGGCGGCGGTGACTGCCTCGGTGACGAGCCCACCGGAGTTGCCGCGCAGGTCCAGCAGCACACCGGCGCCCGCCGGCGCCTTCAGGACCGCGTCACGGACCGCGGTGCCGGATCCCTTGGTGAACGAGTCCACCTCGATCAGCACAGCTGCGGAGGAATCGGAACGGTACGGTCCCAGCCGCCGCACCGAGACGGCCTCGGTGGTGAGCCGGGCCCGCCGCAGAGTCTCGGTCCGGGTGACGGAACCCCGCTGCACGCCCAGCACCACGGTGGTCCCGGCGGCTGCGCCGGTACGGTCGCCCCGCAGCAGGGCCACGACGTCGGAGACCGCGCGCTTGTCGACACGGTGACCGTCGACCGTGCGCAGCAGGTCTCCGGCGCGGATCCCGGCCCGCGCGGCGGGGCCGCCCCGCTGGACCCGGGTGACCGTGACCAGCCCGTCCGCGGAGCGCCGGGCGGCGAGCCCGACGCCCGTGTACGACCCGTCGAGGGCCTGCTCGAACTCCTGGTACTCCCGCTCGTCGTAGACCGCGCCCCAGCGGTCCCCGCTGCGGCTGACGGCCTCCTCGGCCGCCTCCGTACCGGACTTGCCGTCGGCCACCGCCTCGGCTGCCGCGTCGGCCACCGTGTCGCGGTCTGCGGAACTGGCGACGGACCGGGTCTCTATCTCGGTGCTCCGCCCCTCCCCGCGCGGCAGCGCACCAGTGGCGGCCGCGGTGGCGAGCACACTCGCGAAGACCAATGTCAGGGCCGCCCCGCGGCGGACGCCGCGGGACCCGAAACGGTTCTCAGGGCCCGGCATGGCGCCGAGTCTAGGACAACGCCCCGCCGGCGCACGGCCCGTTGGCCGCGCGCCCCACGGGGCGCATGTCACACCTTGAGGTACTTGCGCAGCGCGAAGAGCGCGGCAACCGCGGGCATCAGCAGGCCGATCGCCAGCACCAGCGGGAGCTTGGTGAGGACGGCCTCCCAGCCGATGAAGTCGATCAGGTTCAGCTTGTCCTGGAGGGCGAGTCCCCCGTCGATCAGGAAGTAGCGCCCGGCCAGCAGCATCACGCAGGCCAGTACGCCACCGATCAGGCCGGCGAACGCGGCCTCCATGATGAACGGCATCTGGATGTAGAAGCCGGAGGCCCCGACGAGCCGCATGATTCCCGTCTCGCGCCGTCGGCTGAACGCGGACACCCTGACCGTGTTGACGATCAGCATCAGGGCGATGACGAGCATCAGCGCCATCACGAAGAGGGCGGCGACGTTCATGCCGTTCATCAGGCCGAAGAGGTTGTCCAGGATGCTTCTCTGGTCCTGGACGGACTGCACCCCGTCACGCCCGGCGAAGGCCGTGGCGACGACCTTGTACTGCGTGGGGTCGTCGAGCTTGACGCGGAACGACTCCGGCATCTGGTCGGGCGTGATGTTGCCCGCCATCGGGGAGTCGCCGAACTCCTCCTGGTAGTGCTTGTACGCCTGGTCGGACGACTCGTAGATGACCGTGTCGACGACGTCCATCTTCTTGAGATCGCCCTCGATCTCCTTCTTCTGCTGCGCGGTCACCGCACCCTTGGCGCACTGGACCACCGTCTCCGCGTCCCCCTTGCCACAGAGGTAGATGGAGACGTTGACCTTGTCGTACCAGTAGTCCTTCATCGTGCTGACCTGCTCGCGCATGAGCAGCGCGCCGCCGAACAGGGCAAGCGAGAGGGCGACGGAGACGACGACGGCGAAGGTCATCGTGAGGTTGCGACGGAGGCCGACGCCGATCTCCGACAGGACGAACTGGGCGCGCATGGCGTCCTTTCAGTGCTGGGTGCTCAGTGCTGGTAGCCGTAGACGCCGCGCGCCTGGTCGCGTACGAGACGGCCCTGCTCGAGCTCGATGACGCGTTTGCGCATCTGGTCGACGATGTTCTGGTCGTGGGTCGCCATGATCACGGTGGTGCCGGTCCGGTTGATCCGGTCCAGCAGCTTCATGATCCCGACCGAGGTCTGCGGGTCCAGGTTGCCGGTCGGCTCGTCCGCGATCAGCAGCATGGGCCGGTTGACGAAGGCCCGCGCGATCGCCACGCGCTGCTGCTCACCACCGGACAGCTCGCCGGGCATCCGGTCCTCCTTGCCGCCGAGGCCGACGAGGTCGAGGACCTGCGGGACCGCCTTGCGGATCTCGCCGCGCGGCTTGCCGATCACTTCCTGGGCGAACGCCACGTTCTCCGCGACGGTCTTGTTGGGAAGGAGGCGGAAGTCCTGGAACACCGTGCCCAGCTGGCGGCGCATGTGCGGCACCTTCCAGTTGGACATGCGCGCGAGGTCCTTGCCGAGGACGTGGACCATGCCCTGGCTGGCGCGCTCCTCGCGGAGGATGAGACGCATGAAGGTGGACTTGCCGGAGCCGGAGGAGCCCACCAGGAAGACGAACTCACCCTTCTCGATATCGAGAGACACATCCCGTAGAGCGGGACGGCTCTGCTTCGGGTAGGTCTTGGAGACGTTGTCGAATCGGATCACGGATGCACCACGGTCGGCCGGGAGTAGGTGTGCGTGACCATACGCGAACCCGGCTCACGCGTGCAGGCGCGCGTACCGGGATGGGTGATTTACGGTGAAACGGCATCGGCCCCGGCTCCGCCGCAAGCGGAACGGAACGGGAGGTATCCGGTGGGCCGAGCCGAAACCCGTGCGAGCTGGCACAGTGGTAGGGGGAACGGTTGCGTTTCCGTGAGCGTTGTGCGGAGCGAAGGCTTGTGCGGCTCCGCCGCGCGGGAGGAGGAATGCGCATGACCTATGACCGACTGGTGTGCGCGAACTGCGCGGCGCCCGTGAACGAGGGCCGCTGCCCCGTGTGCCGGGCCAGCCGCGCGCGACTGGAGCAGCAGGAACAGGAGCAGGGACCGTTCGCCGGGCTCAGCCCGGCGATGCTGGTGGCCCTGATGGTGGTGCTGCTGGCCGCGCTGGCGCTGCTGGCGCACCAGACCGTGTAGCGCGTACCCTCCCGGCCGCTTGCCCGGCCCCGCCGGGGCGGCAGAAACGTTTGTCCTCGTACGCGCAGACGCATGCACAGGGGCCCCGGACGCCGATCGGCGTCCGGGGCCCCTGTGTGTGTACGTGTTCCGCTGCTGCCCGTCAGGCGGCGGTGCGGCCGTTCACGAGGCGCGGCAGGATCCGGAAGCCGATGCCTCCGGCGATCATCGTCGCGGCGCCGACCAGCAGGAACGTGGTCTCGGCGGCACCGGTCTCGGCGAGCTCGTCCTTGCCCTTGCCCTGCTCGGCCGGCTGGTTGCCGACCGAGTCGGTGTCGGTGTTGTCGGAGTCGACGCACTCGGCACCGTCGAGGGAGACGGTGCAGGTGCCGGTTCCGCCGTCGTTGGAACCGGAGGTCGAACCGGTCTGACCGGACGTGGTCTCACCCGTGGAGGACGTCTCACCGGTGGTGGTCTCGCCGGTGGTCTCACCCGTCGTGGTGGTCTCGCCGGTCGTCTCACCCGTCGTGGTGGTCTCGCCCGTGGTCTCGCCGGTCGTGGTGGTCTCGCCGGTCGTCTCACCCGTCGTGGTGGTCTCACCCGTGGTGGTGGTCTCGCCCGTGGTGGTGGTCTCGCCGGTCGTGGTGGTCTCGCCGGTCGTCTCACCCGTGGTGGTGGTCTCACCCGTCGTGGTGGTCTCGCCCGTGGTCTCACCGGTCGTGGTGGTCTCACCCGTCGTGGTGGTCTCGCCCGTGGTCTCACCGGTCGTGGTGGTCTCGCCGGTCGTCTCACCGGTCGTCTCACCGGTGGTCTGTCCCTGGTCGACAGCCCCGCCCGCGTCCGTGCCGCCGTCGGCCTCACCCTGCGGGCCGAGACCCGCGTTGATGCCGATTCCGCTCTCGTCCGCGTGGGCGTTGGCGGACAGGCCGCCGACGCCGACGTCGATACCCACGGCCTGCGCCGCACCCGCGGCGGTCAGCGAGGCACCGGCGGCAATGACCGCACCCGCGGCTATCCGCGCGACGCGGACTCGCGTCTTCTTCGTCATGTGCTGCTACCCCCAGTAGCTGTTCTCGTCAATGGAGCAGCCATATGCGGGGCACGGCCCAGCGGGGTTTGCTCCGAGCGCCGGCCCACGTCGCGCCGTGGCCATGCCGCCCGCCCCCGATCACACCCGTCCCAGACATACGCATGCTGCCCCAGCACCCTGTCCAGAGTTAAGGACTACGTCAAGGCCGTTCTGCGCAATGCGCACCGCTTTGGGCTGTGTTGACCCTCATTCAGCACCATGACTGTGACGCACTCACCACGCCATCTACGCAACTCGCCGAGCCAACTCCCTTTTCCCACAGGCCCGTTTCGGACGCCTGGCGGCCGTGCTGCGGCCATATCCGGTTCATCCTGAACGATCACGATGCGGAGGTCCGGCCCACCCGACTCGTCCCGAACCCGGTGAACCCATGCAGAAGAGAACCGCCGCACTCTCGCTGACGCTCGCTGTCTCCGCCCTGCTGCCGGCGGCCCTGCCGGCGCAGGCGACGGCGGGCTCCTCCGGCTCCTACGCCACCAAGACCCCGTACGCGCCGCAGCAGAACATGCGGTCGTACCAGCACGCCCCCAAGGGCTTCGTCCCGGTGTTCACCGAGAACGTCTCGCGCCACGGCTCCCGGGCGGCGTCCGACAGCGAGGACGGTGACCTGATCCTGGCCCTGTGGGAGAAGGCGCGGAGCGAGGGGCAGCTGACCCGCGACGGTGAGCGGTTCGGCGGCGAGACGAAGTCCCTGCTCGCCGCCATGGACGCGATCGGATACGGACAGCTCAGCGGGCGTGGTGTTCGCGAGATCCAGGACACCGCCGCACGGCTGGAGAAGCGGCTTCCCGGGCTCTTCGAGCGGATCGTGGAGAACTCCGAGCAGATCAACGTCGTCAACTCCGGCAAGGACCGTGCGGTCGACAGCGGGAACCTGTTCGCCGAGGCCCTCGCCGAGAACGACCCTGCTCTGGCGCCCCTCATCACACCGGCCAGGACCGACGCCGACCTGCTCTACTTCCACAAGTCGGCCGGTGGCGCGGAGTACCGGGACTACGTCGAGAACGACGAGCGCCTCGCCACCACCCTCGACACGATCACCAACCAGACGGCCTCGCACACCGCCGCCCGCGACGTACTGAAGAAGATCTTCAAGCCGGCCTTCGTCGAGCGGATCGCGGCCGGCGAGTTCGAGTCGATCGCCACCGAGGTCGAAGCCGCGCAGGCGGTCTACGCCCTCTACAGCATCGCTCCGGCCATGGCCGACGAGGGTGACTGGAACATGCAGCGCTACATCGCGCCCCGTGACGCGCGGTGGTTCGCCTACCTCAGCGATGCCGAGGACTTCTACGAGAAGGGTCCCGGTTTCGAGGACAGCGACATCACGTACAGGATGGCGAACGTCCTGCTCGACGACTTCTTCACGAAGATCGACGCCAAGCGGAACGGAACCAGCGACGCGGGCGCGGAGCTGCGGTTCACCCACGCGGAGGAGATCATCCCGCTGGCCGCGCTCATGGGACTGCCCGGCAGCACGAAGGCCGTGTCGGAGGCCGAGCCGTACACGTACGCCGACAACCCGTGGCGCGGCGAGTCGGTGGCGTCCATGGCCACGAACATCCAGTGGGACCTGTTCCGGAAGGGGAACAGGTACCTGGTGCGGATGCTCTACAACGAGAAGCAGACCGCGTTCAAGAAGGGCTGCGAGCCGGTGGCGAAGGGCAGCTACTTCTACGACGTCGACGAACTGAAGCAGTGCCTGGGCCGCACCGCGTCCTGACCGCACGGCGGATACGCGAGGAGGGGTGCGGGAGCCGTGGCTCCCGCACCCCTCCTCGCGTACGTCCCGGCCTGCGGGACTACTTCTCGCTCTGCTTGCGCCAGCGGATGCCGGCCTCGATGAAGCCGTCGATCTCACCGTTGAAGACCGCTTCCGGGTTGCCCATCTCGAACTCCGTACGCAGGTCCTTGACCATCTGGTACGGGTGCAGGACGTACGAACGCATCTGGTTGCCCCAGGAGTTTCCGCCGTCGCCCTTGAGCGCGTTCATCTTCGCCTGCTCCTCCTGGCGGCGGCGCTCGAGGAGCTTCGCCTGGAGGACGTTCATCGCGGACGCCTTGTTCTGGATCTGCGAGCGCTCGTTCTGGCAGGAGACGACGATGCCGGTCGCCAGGTGGGTCAGGCGCACCGCGGAGTCCGTGGTGTTGACGCCCTGGCCACCGGGGCCCGAGGAGCGGTACACGTCGACGCGGAGCTCGGACTCGTCGATCTCGATGTGGTCGGTCTGCTCGACCACGGGCAGCACCTCGACGCCCGCGAAGGATGTCTGGCGGCGGCCCTGGTTGTCGAACGGGGAGATCCGGACGAGCCGGTGGGTGCCCTGCTCGACGGAGAGCGTGCCGTAGGCGTACGGCACCTCGACGGCGAAGGTGGTCGACTTGATGCCGGCCTCTTCCGCGTACGCCGTCTCGTAGACCTCGGTCTTGTAGTTGTGCCGCTCGGCCCAGCGGAGGTACATGCGCTGGAGCTTCTCGGCGAAGTCCGCGGCGTCGACGCCACCGGCCTCGGCGCGGATGGTGACCAGGGCCTCACGCGCGTCGTACTCGCCGGAGAGGAGCGTGCGGACCTCCATCTCGTCCAGGGCCTTGCGGACGGACTCCAGCTCGGACTCGGCCTCGGCGAGCGCGTCGGCGTCGCCCTCGTCCTCGGCGAGCTCGAAGAGGACTTCGAGGTCGTCGATCCGGCCGCGCAGGGTCTCGGTCTTGCGGACCTCGGCCTGGAGGTGCGAAAGCTTGCTGGTGATCTTCTGCGCCGCCTCCGGGTCGTCCCACAGGGACGGAGCGGCAGCCTGCTCCTCGAGCACGGCGATGTCACCCCTCAGCGCATCCAGGTCCAGGACGGCCTCGATCGACCCCATGGTCGAGGAGAGGGACTTCAGCTCTTCGGAAATATCGACGACTGCCACGGGTCCAGCGTAACGGCTGTCGGCGCGGGCGTTCCTCGGACCGCTCGATCACGGCCCCGCGGCCGCCGCGGACAGGGCGGGTCAGGGGGTGGCCGGGGCCGAGTTCTTCGTGTCCTGCGGGCTCGCTCCCGCGTCGTCGCCGCCCAGTGCCAGCCAGCCGCCCACCCCGGCCGCCACGACCAGTACCAGGGCCGCGGCGCCCAGGGTGAGACGCCGCTTGCGGATGGCCGCCGACTTGTTGCGGGCCGAGCCGGGCCGGGGCCTGCCCGGGGCGCGCGGGGCGCGGGCGGTGCCCCGGGGGCCGCCGGACAGCTCGTCGGGGGCCGGGACGCGCATGCTCGTGTGGGTGTCCCGGTTGGAGTCGGGCGACGAACCGGGGACCAGCGGCACGGCACCGCGGCGGCGCGGCTCCTCGGCCGGGGTGTACTGCTGCTCGTCGTAGGCCTGCCCGTGCGGCTCGGACTCGGCCTCGTCGTCCGGTTCGTCCACGTCCAGGGGCGGGATGCCGGCCAGGTGCGGGAGCTGCTCGCGCAGCCGGGCCGCCAGTTCGGAGGCGCGCAGCCGGGAGGCCGGAGCCTTGGCCAGGCACTGCAGCAGCAGCTGCCAGAGCTCCTCGGGGATCCCGGGCAGCGGCACGACGGTCTCGGTGACGTGGCGGCGCAGGACGGCGCCGGGGTGGCCGCCGCCGAAGGGCGTGAAGCCCGCGAGGAGCTCGTACAGCACGGTCGCCAGCGCGTAGATGTCGACGGCTGCGCGCGGCGGGAGGCCTTCCACGATCTCGGGGGCCAGGTAGTCCGGCGTACCGATGATCTTGGTTGCCTTGGTGCGGCGCGGGGTGTCGATCAGCTTGGCCACACCGAAGTCGGTGAGCAGCGCGGGGTGGGAGTTGCCGGGGCCGAGCGGGCCCTCCATGTCGAGCAGGATGTTCTCCGGCTTGACGTCGCGGTGGACCACTCCGGCGGCGTGTGCCGCGGCGAGGCCGTCGGCGACGTCGGCGACGATCGCGACGGCGGCCTCGGGGGCCAGCCGGCGCTCGCGGTCGAGCCGGGTCCGCAGATCCGTGCCGCGGACCAGGTTCATCACGAGGGCCAGGTCGTTGCCGTCCACCACGAGGTCGCGGACGGCGACGACGTGCGGATGGTCGAGGCCGAGCAGGGCGGTGCGCTCCTGGACGAAGCGGCCCACGAGTTCCTGGTCGGACGCGAGGTCCTCGCGGAGCAGCTTGATGGCGACGGGCCCCTCGGGGCCGTCGCCAAGCCACACCGTGCCGGCGCTGCCGCGCCCCAGAATCTGGTGGGCGGTGTACCGGCTGCCGATATTCCGTGCCAAGACTGCTCCCTCAGCGGCTGGCGATGGACCGTCGCACAACAACCCCCGGCCGACAAAGTTACGCGGCGATCGGGGGGTTGCGTGCCCCGGATGGCGCCAACCTTCACTTCTGCGGGCGAATTGCCGCGGAATTGGTCCTCAGAAGTCGATATGGCTACAGAGTCACGTCACCGTGGCGTCAGGTTCCGCTGCCGCCACTGCTGCCGCTGTCGCCGCCCAGCTTCGAGATCCAGTCGGTGACGGTGGTGAAGGCGTCGGTGATCGCGTCCCAGTAGCCCTGCCCCTGGCCGATCCAGTCCTTCAGCGGGGTGAGCTCCCAGATCAGCCAGCTCGCGACGAAGAGCAGCACCAGCGTGAACAGGCAGCCCTTCAGGCAGCCGAGGCCGGGGATCTTCATCGGGTTGGCGCTGCGCTGCCTCGGCTCGCGGGGCGGGCGCTGGGCCGGCTGCTGGGGTTGCTGGGGTTGTTGGGGCTGCTGTGGCGCGTACTGCTGGCGCTGGGGCTGGTACTGCTGCTGCTGGGGCTGCGGCTGGTACTGCTGAGGCTGCTGGCGGTACTGCTGCGGCTGCTGTTGCTGCTGTTGCTGTTGCTGTTGCTGGGGGTACTGCTGTTGGCGGCGCTGCTGCTGTTGCGGCTGCGGCTGCTGGCGCTGCGGCCGGCGGCGCAGCGGGTCCTGGCTCGGGTCGAGGTACTGGACCTGCGTCTGCTCGTTGCGGTCGCGGGCGGCCTGGAGCTGGGACTGCCAGGGGTGCGGCCCGTCGGGCTGCGGTGCTCCCTCGGGGCGCGGCGGGACCGGCGGCATGACCGCGGTCGGGTCCGCGTGGCCGCCGCCCGGCCCGGCGTTCTGCTGCATGACGCTGGTGGCCGCGTTGGGGTCGTAGCCGTTCGGGTCGTACGAGCCCGCGTTGCTCGGGAGCACCTGTGTGGGGTCGGCCGCCCCCGGCGTCTCCGGGACCGCGGTGGGCGCCGGGTCGGGCGCGAGAAGGGCGCCCACGCCGTCGGCTGCCGCGATCTGCGCGGAGTTCGCGTGCACGCCGATGCCGGCGGCGACGGTACGCAGCGCACGGGCGAGGTTCTCGGCGCTGGGCCGGCGGTCCGGGTCCTTGCTCAGGCAGCGCTCTATCACCGTCCACAGCGGGGCGGGGACGGTGCTGGGCCGTCGGGGCTCCTCGCTGAGGTGCCGGTGCAGGACCTCCAGCGCGGTGCCGCCGGCGAACGGCGGGCGGCCGGTCAGCAGCTCGTACAGCAGGATTCCGGCGCCGTAGATGTCGACGGCGGAGGTCTGCGGGCGGCCCTCGGCCGACTCGGGCGCCACATAGGCCGGTGTCCCGACGAATTCATGGGTCCGGGTCAGGCCCGGGGAGTCGGCGAGACGGGCGATGCCGAAGTCGGTGAGCATCGGGTGCATCTGGCCGTCGCGCTCGTCGAGCAGCACGTTGGCGGGCTTCAGGTCGCGGTGGACGACGCCGTCGGCATGGCTGGCGGCGAGCGCGTCCGCGATCTGCGCGGTGAGCAGCGAGGCGGCGACCGGGGTGAGCGGGCCGTTGTCGCGGAGGTAGCGGTGCAGGTCGGGGCCGTCGATCAGGTCCATGACGAGGGCGAGGAGATCGCCCTCCACGACCAGGTCGCGGGTGCGCACGATGTTCTCGTGCCTCAGCCGTAGCAGGACGGAGCGCTCGCGCAGGAAGCGCATCACGACATCCGCGTCGTTGGCGAGCTCCTCCTTGAGGACCTTGATCGCCACAGTCTCGCCGGGCTGACCGGCGACGGCCGCCTCGGCGCCCGCGGTCTCACGCTGGCGGGCGCGCCAGACGGTGCCCGTGGCGCCGCGTCCCAGCGGCTCCTCGAGCAGGTACTTGCTGCCTACCGGCCGCACGTCATGCGCTCCCTGCTGATCGTGGTGCTTGCGGTCCCCCGGATCCGTCCCGAGTTCCGGCCCACTCTAGTGGGGTGGGCGAAGTGGACGACCGAGTCGGGCAGGTTACCGTTTTGTCTGCATTCCTGGTAATTCCCCGCAATCTCCCGGAGGAGTGCGGTCTGCCCGCCGCCCGATGGCACCGCCTCTGGAGGAAGACGCCCGTCCCGCTCCGATGGTTGCCGCCGCGGAGTCCGGACGGAACGGCTCCGGGCGCCGGCCCCGATCACACGGAGCGCCGCCCGGACCTGTCGTGAGCGCCGCCCGGAACTGTTGCGAGCGCCACGGAGAACCGGCCAAGCAGGCACTTTTGGGCGCACAGCAGACCTTTCAAGATCACTTAGCGGTGACCCCCGGGCGTGTTGTCAGTGGCAGGTGCGAGGATGCCTCCAGCACGGAACTGTGGGGGCGGGAGCCCCGCGTGACGTGACGAACCTGTACCGGACGACGCGTCCGTGCCGGGTGGGGGGAATCACAGGGCGTCTCCCCTGCCGGACACCGCGCGCAGAAGGGACCGCTGACGGCGATGCAGATCCGGCTGACCGTCCTCGCGCCGCGCAGCGGCCAGACACCGGCGCGCGCCTGCGACGTGCTGGTGACCGCCCCCGCGGGGACGGCGCTGGCCGCCGTGGCGTCCCATCTGGCCGCCTCCGTCTCCGGGCCCGACGGCTCCCTCGGCAGCGGTGCGGTGGTGCTGTTCGCCGGACGGGAACGGCTCGACGCGCAGCGGTGCGCGCTCGGTGAGCCGCCCCTGGTCGACGGGGCGGTGCTCTCGCTCCAGGTCCCGGGCGGGGACGAGACGCCGGACGACACCGTCCCGGCCCAGCTGCACGTGATCGCGGGACCGGACGCGGGCGGGGTCCACCTGCTGCACGGCGGGCAGATCCGGATCGGCCGCTCGGCCGACGCCGACGTCCCGCTCGACGACCCCGATGTGTCCCGGCTGCACTGCGCGGTGACGGTCTCCGCTGAGGGCCGGGTCTCCGTCGCCGACCTCGGCTCCACCAACGGCACCTCGCTGGACGGCACGGACGTCCGTGACCGCCCGGTCCGGCTGAGCCCCGGCGCGCTGCTCCGCCTCGGCGAATCGACGCTCCGGCTCACCTCCGGCGCGCGTACGCCGGCACTGGAAACGGCACCGGACGGCGAGGGCCACCTCCGCGTGGCCAGGGCGCCGTCCGGTGCCGTTTCC
>NZ_JAELVH010000081.1 GCF_019399235.1 Streptomyces poriferorum
TCGCTCCCCTGTCCCCCTCCGGAGGCCCCGTTGACCGCCGCAACTCCCCGGCCGCCCGCCCGGCCGACGTGACCGTTCTCGGACGCGGGGCGGGACCTGCCGCCCAGGCCCGGGCCGCATACGGCGCGTTGAGCGCCCGGCTCACGGACCCGCACAACGCCCTGCTCACCGAGTTCGTCACCGTCGCCGCGCTCGACGCCCACCAGGAACTCGCGGCGGTCCGCGCCGCGCACTTCCCGGACGCGGCCGACTCCGCGCGCACCGTGGTGGTGGAGTCCCTCCC
The DNA here is from genome assembly GCF_019399235.1 of Streptomyces poriferorum. GTDB lineage: Bacteria > Actinomycetota > Actinomycetes > Streptomycetales > Streptomycetaceae > Streptomyces > Streptomyces poriferorum. Next base: position 284 of record NZ_JAELVH010000081.1, read on the forward strand.
CGATCCCGACGCGCTGCTGGCGGTACGGGCGGGGTACCGCACCGCCGCCGGGGACGGCACCGTGCGCCTCCCCACCGTGCTGCCCGTCGACGACCACGGCGACGTCGCCCATCCGGACGACTTCCCCACCCAGTACGCGTACTGCCTGCGCAAGGCCGGACGGCTGCTGAAGAGCGCTGGACTGAGCCTCGACCACGCCGTGACGACGTTCGACTACACCACCCCCGCCACCCGCCGCGCCTATCCGTCCTGCTCCGGACCGCGCCGCGAACTGCTGGGCGGCGCCGGGGTGTTCCCGGGAGCCGGGGGCATCCTGATGAGCCGGCTGCACGCACCGGGCATCCTGGTGGCGCTCGACGTCACCGCGTCCCGGCACCCGCTGAGCTCCGTCAATCCCGGCTGGGGCCGCTACGACACACTCACCTACAGCCCCGGTGTGCTGGCCGGCCGCACCCTGTACATGTCGGGGTTCGCCGCGCTCGACATGGAGACCCAGCAGGCACTGCACCAGGGCGACGTGGTGGCGCAGACCGAGACGGTGCTGCGCGCCGTCCTGGAGGTGGTCGCGGCGGCCGGCGGCGGTCCGGAGCACCTGGTCTCCGTGGAGGAGTACCTCTGCCCGCCCGCCGTCGCGGACCGGGCCGCCGTCACCGCCGCCCGTACGCGGATCCTGGGGGCCGCGTCCCGGCCCGCCGTCACCTCCGTCGGCTGCGCCACCCTGCTGCGGCGTGAGTTCCTCACCGAGTTGTTCCCCACAGCTGTCCTGCCCGCTCCCGCAGAGGAAGGTACGAGGTGACCACACCCAAACTGCTCACCGAGGAACTGCGCGCCCAACTGACCGGACGCACCGCCGTCTACACCGCCCCCGAGGTCCTGGGGCGGGCCGCGATCCGCTACTTCGCGCTCGCCACCGGAAACGCCGACCCGCTCCACCTGGACCCCGACTACGCGCGCGCCCACGGCCACCCCGACGTGATCGCCCCGCCCACCCTGGTGTGCGAGACCAACCAGTACGCGGGCCTGCCCCCGGACGAGGACGGCTACCCGGGGCACACCTGGGGCATCTCCCTGCCCGGCACCCGGACCGTGCGTGGCGGCAACTCCTACACGTTCCACCGGCCGGTGGGGCCGGACGACCTGATCACCGCCACCTGGACGCTCACCTCCGTCACGGAGCGCACCACCGGCGACGGTCTGCCGATGCTCGTGGTGCGCTCGCACTGCGCCTACACGTCCGGCGACGAACTGCTGGCGGAGAACGAGGAGACCGTGCTGTACATCGCCCTCGCCCCGGCCGACGACGTGCCCGCCGCGGACGAGGGGAGCAGCCGATGACGGGCCCGCAGCTGATGCCCGGTGCCGTGGTCCCACCGTTGCGGCGCGACTTCCCGCTGTCCCGGATGGTCGCCTACGCGGGCGCCACCTGGGACTGGCACCGTCTGCACTACGACACCGAGTACGTGACGGCCCGCGGGCTGCCCGCACCGGTCGTCGACGGCCAGGTCCTGGGCGCTCTCCTGGCGGAACAGCTGCAGCGCTGGCTGGGACCGCAGTGTGTGCTGCGCACCCTGCACTTCCGGTTCGCACAGCCGGTGTTCTCCGGGGAGAGCGTGGTGTGCACCGGCCGGGTCACGGCGGTCGGCGACGACGGCCTCGTGACCGTCGAGCAGCGCGTCGAGGTCGCGGGGCCGAGAGCCCGCACGGCTGTGGCGACCGCCGGGGCGACGCTGACGCTCACCCCGCCGCCGGCCTCTCCGGTCGGCGGCGGCCCCTCGTGACAGCCGCGATCGTCGGGGCGGCCACGTCCGATCTGGGCGTGACCGGTCTGCCCGCCCTCGCCCTGCTCGCCCAGGGCGTCACCCGGGCACTGGCCGATGCCGGCCTCGCCCTGTCCGACGTGGACGGTCTGGCCACGGCCGGCACGGGCCGGTTCGCCGCCACTCAGGCCGCCGACTACCTCGGCATCCGGCCCGCCTGGACCGACTCCACGTTCGCGGGCGGCAGCGCCTTCGAGATGTACGTGGCGCGGGCCGCGCAGGCGCTGGCGTCCGGGCAGTGCCGCACCGTCGTCATCGCGTACGGCTCCGACCAGCGCTCGGCCCGCCGCCGTTCGCTGACCGGGCCCTACGACGCGGCGTCGCCGGAGGCTCAGTTCGAGGCGCCGGCCGGCCCGCTCTTCCCCGCCTCGCACTACGCGCTGGCCGCCCGGCGCTATCTGCATGTGCACGGCCTCGGCCGACGGGTGCTGGCCGAGGTGGCCGTGGCCGCCCGCGCGTGGGCCCTGCTCAACCCCGAGGCGTACCGACACACGGCCGGACCCCTGACGGTGGAGCAGGTGCTGGCCGCGCCGATGCTGTCCAGTCCGCTCACCACCGCCGACTGCTGCCTGGTCACCGACGGCGGCGGCGCCCTGGTCCTCACGACCGCCGAACGGGCCCGCGACCTGCCGCGTCCCGGCGTGCTGGTACTGGGCTACGGCGAGGCTACCTCCCACGCCGGGTCGGCCGGCCCCGCCGACCTCCTGGACACCGGCGCGCGGGCCGCCGCGGACCGGGCCTGGGCCGCTTCCGGCCTCGGCCCGCACGACATGGACGTCGTCCAGGTGTACGACTCCTTCACCATCACGACGCTGCTGTCGCTGGAAGCCCTCGGTCTCTGCCCGCCGGGCGGCGCCGGCGCGCTCGTCGCCGACGGGCGCATCGGCCCCGGCGGCGAGCTGCCGCTCAACACCTCGGGCGGCGGGCTGTCGTACGGGCATCCCGGCATGTTCGGACTGTTCCTGCTGATCGAGGCGGTACGGCAGTTGCGCGGGGAGTGCGGGGCCCGCCAGGTCCCGGGGGCTCGGACCGCTGTGGCACACGGAACCGGGGGAATCCTCTCGACCCACGCCACCGTGGTGCTCGCCCGGCAGGACACGCGATGAGTGGCACGACAGGGGCATCCTCCCTGCCCGGTCCTCCGCCCGCCCCCGCCGACGCCGTCACCGAGGCGTTCTGGCAGGCGACGCGGGAGGGGACGCTCAGCGTCCAGCACTGCCCGGCGTGCGGCGGCCACCAGCATCCGCCGCGGGTGCTGTGTGTGCACTGCGGCGGCATCGACGGCCTGCGCCAGGTGCCGGTGCGCGGTGCGGCGGTGCTGGACTCGTTCACGACCGTGCACCGCGCGCCGGACGGCCGCGCGGTGCCGTACACCGTGGGCCGGGTGCGGCTCGCCGCGGGGCCGGTGCTGCTGGTGCCGGTGCTCGGCGACCCCGACTCGTTCCGCTGCGACCAGCCCGTACGCCTCGTCTGGCTGTCCCTGCCCGACGGCCGGCGCCAGCCCGCCTTCACCCCGGCGCCCGACGCGCCCCCCGACGAACCGGAGCCGTGAACCGTGGACTTCGCCCTCAGCCCCGAGCAGGAACTGTTCCGCCGCACGCTGCGCGACTTCGTCACCCGGGAGATCGAGCCGGTCGCCACCGAATGGGAGGAGTCCGGCCGGCATCCCGCCGAGATCATCGAAACCATGCGCACGATGGGCCTGTTCGGGCTCACCGTGCCGGAGGTCCACGGCGGTCTGGAGGTCGATATGGTCTCCTTCGCGCTGGTCTTCGAGGAGATCTCCCGGGGCTGGATGGGCATCGCCGGCATCCTCGGCTCGCACTCGCTGGCCTGCCTGCTGATCGCCCGGAACGGCACCGAGGAGCAGCGCACGCGCTGGCTGCCCCGGATGGCGACCGGTGAGTGCCGCAGCGGGATCGCCCTGACGGAACCCGACGCCGGCACCGATCTTCAGGGCATCCGGACCACCGCCCGCCTCGAAGGCGGTCACTACGTGGTGAACGGCGCCAAGACCTGGATCACCAACGCCCGCCACGCCGGTGTGCTGCCCGTGCTGGTGAAGACGGACCCGCAGGCCCGGCCCGCTCACCGGGGCATGAGCATCCTGCTGGTGGACACGGCGACCGAGGGGTTCACCGTCACCCGTGACCTGCCCAAGCTGGGATACAAGGGCACCGAGACGTGCGAACTGCTGCTGGAGGACCTGCGGGTGCCGGCGGACTGCCTGCTCGGCGGGGTCGAGGGACGGGGCATGCAGCAGGCACTGTCCGCGCTGGAGACCGGCCGGATCAACGTGGCGGCGCGTTCGGTGGGCATCGCCCAGGCGGCACTGGACGCGGCGCTGTCGTACACGGCGGGACGGCACGCGTTCGGCAGCCCGATCCATGACTTCCAGGCCGTGCAGTTGCGGCTGGCCGATATCGCCACGCGGCTCCAGGCGTCGCGGCTTCTCGTGTACTGGGCGGCGTCCCGGGCGGACGGCGGGGAGCGGGTGGACACCGAGTCGGGGATGGCGAAGCTGTTCGCATCCGAGACGGCGATCACGGCGGCGCTGGACGCCATGCGGCTGCACGGGGGATACGGCTACTCGAAGGAGTTCGTGGTGGAACGGCTTTACCGGGACGCGGCGTTGATGAGCATCGGGGAAGGCACCAACGACATCCTGCGCACCGTGATCGCCCGCCGGCTGACCTCCGGCGCGACCAGGATCGGGTGACCCCGTGGCCCGTTCCTATCTCTATGTGCCGGCCGACCGGCCGGGGATGCTGGCCCGCGCCCTGGAGCGCGGCGCGGACGCGGTGATCGTCGATCTGGAGGACGCCGTCGCCCCGGACGCCAAGGACGCGGCGCGAAAGGCCGCCGCCGACTGGCTCGCCGGGATCTCGCCCGGGGGGCCGACCGAGGTGTGGGTCCGGGTCAACCCCGGTCCGACGGGGCTCGCGGACGCCGCCGCCGTCGTCTCACCCGCCCTGCACGGCCTGTGCCTCGCGAAGTGCGAGAGCCCGGCCGATGCGGCGGCCGTGGACGGGGTTGTGAGCGGGCGGGAGGCCGCGCTGGGTCTCGCGCCGGGGTCCGTCGCGCTGTCGCCGCTACTGGAGTCGGCCGGGGCGGTGCTGGCGGCGCCCGCGCTCGCGGCCTGCTCCAGGGTGGCGCACCTCCAGGCGGGCGAGGCAGATCTGAGGGCCGAGATCGGCATGGAACCCGGCCCGGACGAGCGTGAGTTGCTGCCGATCCGGGTCTCGCTCGTACTGGCCTGCGCGGCCGCCCGGGTGGGCCCTCCGGTCGGCCCGGTGAGCACCGACTACCGCGACACCGAGGCGCTGCGCAGGTCCACCACGGCGCTGCGCGCCCTCGGCTACCGGTCCCGGGCCTGCATCCATCCGGCGCAGATCCCGGTGGTGCACGAGGTGTTCACTCCGTCCGAGGCCGAACTCGGCGCCGCACGCGCCCTCGTGGACCGGTTCGACACCGCGCTGCGCGCCGGCCGGCCCGTCATCGTCGGCGCGGACGGCCGCATGATCGACGAGGCCGTGGTGCGCGCGGCCCGCCGCACCCTGGCGGCGGGCCGCTGAAGTGGCCGGCCCGGGGCTCGGACGCCTCCGGGTCAGCCCCGCGACGGCTCCGGAACCTCGGGCGGATCCGGAACCTCCGGCCGGCATCCGTCGACGAGCTCTCGGGCACACCCCTTGCCCGCTCCCGGCAACACACGTACGTAGGCGGCCAGTTGCTGCGCCCGCCCGGCCCCGAGTACCGGCTCGGCGCCCAGCCGGTACTTGGTCTCCAGCTCCTCCGGGGTGAGCGGGGCGGCCGGGCCTCCGCGCGAACCTGGCACCCGGTGCTCCCAGCGTGTGCCGTCCTGGGTGGTGACCCGCAGGACGGCACTGAAGGCGTGCGGGAACTCGTCGTCGCATACGGCGTCCCGGACGACCTCGACGCGCGCGGCGAGCGCCCGGCGCCGCGGGTCCTCGAACGCGCCGGGGCTGAAGTCGGCGAGGTGCAGGCCCAGTCCGGAGTTCTCACCGGCGAGCAGGGCAGCCGCGACGGTGTACGGGCCGGAGAACTTGGCGTGGTAAGGGGTGCGGGGGCGGACCTTCTCCTCGCGCGGTTCGCCGATGGTGCGGCGGGGCGCGCCGGCGACGCCGAGTTCGGCGGTGGCGATGGTGTCCGGGTCCAGGCCGCGGGCCCGCAGGGCGAGGGCGCAGTCGATGCCGGGATGGGTGAAGTGGTTGGACGGGTAGGGCTTGTAGACGGTGCGCAGGTACTGCCAGTTGGCGGTGTCGTGCATCGCGTCGAGGCCCTCGGTGAGGGGTTCGGCGTGCCACTGGTCACCGAGGAAGGCAGTGAGGAAGCCGAAGCGCCCCTCGATGACGGTGGGCGGGCCGGTGACACCTTCGGCGGCGAGCTGTGCGGCGGTGACGCCGCAGTGGGCCGCCCAGCCGCAGTGCACGCGCTTGACGCTGCCGCCCGTCCGGTTCGCCTCGATCACCCCGGCCCCCATGGAGCAGGCGATGCCGATGGCATCGGCGATGCCCTCGGCCGAGAGGCCGAGCAGCACGGCGGAGGCCACGGCGGCCCCGACGGTCCCGCAGATCGAGGTGGCGTGCAGCCCGCGTTCGAAGAACACCGAGTTGCGCAGCGCCGGATCGTAGGACGCCATGCCGAGCCGTACGCAGATCTCGCCGCCGGCCGCGAGCGCGGCGGTGAGGGCGGCGCCGTCCGCTCCCTCTGCCTCGGCGACGGCCAGGGCCGCGGGCAGTACGGCGGCCGTGGGGTGCAGGACGGAGGGCAGATGCGTGTCGTCGAAGTCGAGGGCGTGTGCGAGTGTCCCGTTGACCAGTGCGGCCCGGTCGGCCGGGAACCGGTCGCCGGTACCGATGACGCCGGCCTCGGGGTGTCCGCCGGACCGCCGGGCGGTGCGCAGAGCGGCCCGGTGAGGTGCCGCTTCGTCCCTCTCGCCGGTGTCCGGGCCGAGGGCGGCGAGGCAGTTGCCCAGGAAGTCGAGGATGCGACCGGTGGCGTCGGCGGTGACCTCCTCGGGCACACCGTCCCGGCAGCCGGCGGCGAACGCGGCCAGTCGGGCGGCCAGGCCGGGGGGTGCGGCCGGTGCGCTGGTGGCGTTCACTCGGCAGCGTCCTCGGGGAGCAGGGCGAGCGGGCGGGCGGGGGCGCCGGTCGCTCCGACGAACGGCAGCGGGGCGAGGACGAGCAGGAACTCGGCGGCTCCCGTGGCGGCGAGCGCGTCGAGCCGCATCGTCTCCACGATGTTGATCCCGGACTCCACCAGCAGCGTGCGGTGCACCGGCAGCGTGGCGTGACCCCGGCCGGGCGCGATGTGCTCGAACGCGATGGTCTCGCCGCCGACGAGGGCGGGGCGGCGGGCGGCCAGCCACTCCCCCGCCGCTGCGCCGGGCCCGGGGGCACCGCCGGTCTGGCCGGTGAAGACCGCCGTGTCCGCCCAGTGCCGCGACCAGCCGGTGCCGATCAGGACGGCCTCGCCGGCGGCGACGGTGACGCCCGCGGCGCTTTCGGCGGCGGCGAGGTCGTCCGGGGTGATCTCGTACCCGGCGGGCAGCACGGGCACCCCGTGCAGCCGGGCGACGTCCAGCAGGACGCACCGGCCGACGTACGGGGTGAATTCGTCGATACCGAGGCGGGCGAAGCCTTCGTGGCTCTGCTGCTCGGCGGCCGCGAGCCCCCCGTACAGCAGTCCGTCGTGGGAGACATGGGCGAGCGCGTCGACATGGGTGCCTACGTGTCCGCCGGTGATGACGATCTCGTTGGCCGCCGAACCGCCGTCCTCACGCACCATGTCGCCGTGGCGGCGCTCCAGCAGGAGGCGGAATGGCGGGTGGTTGGGCGACTGGGGCATGCCGCGCCGCATCGGCTGCGCGAGGTCGACGACGCGCGCTCCTGCGAGGGCGTGCCAGAGCGGTGTGGGCAGGACGCCGGGGGCGCCGGACATGGAGTTCCCTTCATCGGGCTTCTCGGTGGGTGCGCCGGCGGGGGCCGTATGCGCGGGTGGCTTGGCGAGGTGATGTCATCCGGAGCCGCTCATCCGGAGCCGCTCACTCGGAGCCGCTCATACGGCTCCCTCGTCGATGAGCACCTTGAGTTCGTCGGCCGTCAGGCCCAGCCGTCCGCCGTACACGGCTTCGTTGTCGGCGCCGTGCGGGCGTCCGGTCCAGCGGATCGAGCCAGGGGTGGCGGAGAGCCGGAAGAGGACGTTCTGCATGCGCAGCGGGCCGAGTTCGGGGTCCTGAACGGTGGTGATGGAGTCCAGCGCCCGGTACTGCGGGTCGGCGAACACGTCACGGATGTCGTAGACCGGGCAGACCGCCGCTTCGGCCTCGGTGAAGGCGGCCATGACGTCGTCCAGGTCACGCGCGGCGATCCAGCTCCCGACGTGGGCGTCGAGAAGGTCGGCGTGGGCGGCTCGGCCGGAACCGCCGGCGAACCAGGGTTCGTCGATGACCTCGGGGTGGCCGACGAGGCGCAGTACCCGTTCGGCGATGGACTGCGCGGAGGTGGAGACGGCCACCCAGCGGTCGTCACGGGTGCGGTAGGTGTTGCGCGGGGCGTTGTTGGCGGATCGGTTGCCCGTGCGGGTCGGTACGGTGCCGAGCTGGTCGTACGCGGATGCCTGGGGGCCCAGCAGCGTCAGCAGCGGTTCGATGATGGCGAGGTCGACGACCTGCCCCTGGCCGCCCTGGAGCGTCCGGTGCAGCAGCGCCGTCTGGACGGCTGACGCGGCGACCAGGGCGGCGATGCCGTCGGCCAGGCCGAACGGAGGCAGGGTGGGCGGGCCGCCGGGTTCCCCGGTCACGGCGGCGAAGCCGCTCATCGACTCGGCGAGGGTGCCGAAGCCGGGCCGGCGCGCGTACGGACCGAACTGGCCGAAGCCTGTGACCCGGGCGATCACGAGGCCGGGGTTGACCTCGTGCAGCCGCTCGGGGGCGAGGCCCCACCGCTCCAGCGTGCCGGGGCGGAAGTTCTCGATCAGGACGTCCGCATGCTCGACGAGGCGCAGCAGGAGTGCGGCGCCCGCCGGCCGGGAGAGGTCGAGGGTGGCGGTGTGCTTGTTGCGGCCGAGCATCTTCCACCACAGACCGGTGCCGTTGCGGGCGGGGCCGTGGGTGCGGGCAGGGTCGGGGCGCCGTGGGTGTTCGATCTTGATGACGTCGGCCCCGTAGTCGCCCAGGAGGGTGGCGGCGAGCGGTCCGGCGAACAAGGTGGCGCAGTCGAGCACGGTCAGTCCGGCGAGCGGACCCGGAGGGGGCACGGGGCCGGCTCCGGAAGGGATGCGGGACGGCACAGCGGCTCACACCTTTTCAGTCAAGCCTGTTTCTCCTTGCGGAACAGCGTTACCAAAAGCTAGCATGCGGCACGCTCGCACAGAAGAGAAACGATGTTTCCCCCAGGGGATCCGGGACCGGAAGGCGGCAGAGGACTTGGCACGCTACGACCTGCTCGTGAAGAACGGCACGCTGGTCCAGCCATGGACCGGCGAGATCCGCGCCGACCTCGCGGTCCGGGACGGGGTGGTGGCCGCGATCGGCGACGACCTCCCCGCATCGGACGCCGAGGAAGTGCTGGACGCACAGGGCAAGATGGTGTTCCCGGGCGCCGTGGACGCCCACTTCCACCTAGGCATCTACCGGCAGCTGGGCGTCGACGCCGCGGAGGAGACACGCTCCTCGCTGGTCGGCGGCGTCACCAGCGTGCTGTCGTACTTCCGTACCGGGGAGCACTACCTCAACCGGACCGGGCCGTACGCTGACATCCTGCCCGAGGTCCTCAAGGCGGTGGAGGGCCGGGCGCACACGGACTACGGCTTCCACCTCGCCCCCATGGACACCGCCCAGACGGGCGAGATCCCGGCGCTGGTGGCCGACGCAGGGGTGAGCTCTTTCAAGTACTACATGTTCTACAAGGGGTTCAACCTCTCCGCCGACTCCCGCGACGCCCGCGGCTTCCGGATGACCGGTGAGGGAGAGGAGTACGACCTCGGCCACCTCTACCAGCTGATGGAGGCGGTCGCGGCGGCCGACGCCGCCCGTCCGGACGGCCGGGTCTCGCTCTCGCTCCACTGCGAACAGGCCGAGCTCATGCGGCTGTTCATCGACCGGGTCCGCGCGGCGGGCGATCCGCAGACGCTGCGCGCCTACAGTGAGGCCCGTCCGCCACTCACCGAGCGCGTGGCCATCGGGGAGGCGGCCACACTCGCCCACGCCACCGGCTGCCCGGTCAACCTGCTGCACCTGTCCAGCGGGGAGGCACTCGACGCGGCACGTGCGGCCCGCGCCGCCGCACCCGGAGCGGACATCCGGGCGGAGGTGACCCTCCATCATCTGTGCCTGGACCACGAGAGTCTGGATGCGGCCGGCGCCGGTCTCGGCGGCAAGGTGAATCCGCCGATCCGTACGCCCGCGGACAACGAGGCGCTGTGGGCGGGTGTCGCGGACGGCACGGTCGACTGGGTGGCCTCCGACCACGCGTGCTGCATGGAGGAGAGCAAGGGCGACGCACTGTGGCCCGCCCTGCCGGGGTTCGGCGGGACCGCCCTGCTCTATCCCCTGCTGCTGTCGGAGGGTTACCACCGGCGGGGAGTGCCGCTGCGCCGGATAGCCGAGCTGGCCTCGGCCTCACCGGCCGCCGCCTACGGCCTGACCGGCCGCAAGGGCTCGTTGATGGTGGGGCACGACGCGGACCTGGTCGTCGTGGACCTGGACGCCGAGCACACCGTCACACCGGAGCTGTTGCTGTCCGGCCAGGACCACTGCCCCTTCGATGGGCGCACCGTGCGCGGCTGGCCGGCCGCGACGGTGCTGCGCGGGCAGATCGCCTACCGCGACGGCGAGGTCACCGGGGCGCCGCAGGGCCGGTACCTCTCCCGCTGACCCGGCGGACCGACACGGCCGACGCCCCTGTTCGGACCGGCACAACAGCCGGTCCGAACAGGGGCGTTCGCCGTGCGGGACGTACCACCTCCGGCGGGGCCGGCCGCGTCACCGCGATCCGCCCCGCCGGAGGGTCCGTCACATGCCGTCGCGGGTCCACTCACCCCGGGAACGGGAACGCAGCGGCATGGTGGAGGGCTGCGGTGCCTGGTGGGGCTCGTAGTTCTCCGCCTCACCGCCCCAGTTGATCCACTCCTCGGTGGTGTACCAGTTGATGAGTTCACCGTCCGAGCGGATGATCCAGGTGGTGTCCTCCTCCGCGACGAAGTGACCGTGTTTGACGAACGGCGGGCGGAAACAGTAGGTGCCCGGGTCGATGTCGCCGAAGTTGTAGGTCATCCGCCCGGCGAGTGTGTAGAACTCCTCGTAGCAGGGGTGGTGGGCCAGGCGGTGATCCGTCCAGCCCTTGGGAGCGAGGATCAGCCGGGTGTAGAAGCCGGTCTTCTCGTCACGGTGCAGCAGCTTGATGAACAGCGGCGAGATCGGCCCCACGGTCGGGGCGGCCACCCACTCCATGTCCTCCGGGTCCCGCACGGTGACCTCACCGTCGGCCTCCACCGCACGCTCACCGTCCAGGGCGAAGTCGGCGGGGCCGTACTCGCGCCAGTGCAGCACCCGGCTGCCCGCGTCGATCGACACGGCATCCATCGGCACCCCGGTGGGCACCTGGACGTACCCTCCCGGCCCCAGCGGTGTGTCGCCGTAGGTCAGCCGGCCCGACACGACGAAGAACTCGGTGTCGGCGGCGGGCACACCCGCTCCGCGTGACCAGTCGGTGTCGAACTCGAGGGAGAGCGCGCTGGAGCCGTCCTCCTCGTCGGTGCTGAGCCGCCGCTCGCGCACCTCGCCCGCACCTCCCGGCAATTCGGCCACGTGCCATACGTAGTCGTCCTCATGGATGAGTTCCACATGCGGGCGCACCGCGCCACCGCCTTTCGCTTCTCATGCCGTACTGGGATCTTGTTGCGGCCGCAACGGGGCTGCCCCGTCACGGAGTTCGCGTTTGAGCACTTTGCCCGCCGAGTTGCGCGGGAGCCGGTCCACGGCCTCCAGCCGACGCGGCAGCTTGTATCCGGCCAGCCGGGGACGCAGGAAGTCCGCGAGGTCCTCGACGGCGGCCGGGACGGCGCCGGGCGCCCACACCACGAAGGCCGTGACCCGTTCGCCCCACACCTGGTCGGCCGTTCCCGCCACCGCGCACTCGGCCACGGCCGGGTGGTGCAGGAGCGCCTCCTCCACCTCGCGCGGGTAGACGTTGAGGCCGCCGGAGACGATCAGGTCCTTCTTGCGGTCGACGATGGTCACGTACCCCTCGTCGTCCATGGTGGCGACGTCGCCCACCGACAGCGCGCCGTCCGGGGCGGTACAGGCGGCGGTCGCCTCGGGGTCGTCGAGGTACCCGGCCATCAGGAAGGGGGAGTTGCTGAACAGTTCGCCGGGCTCGCCGGGCGCCACGGCGCGGCCTTCGTCGTCGACCACGCGGACCTCGGTCAGATACCAGGCCCGACCGACCGAACCGGCCTTGCGGCGGGCGTCCACCGGACGCAGGTCGGTGACCACGCCACCCTCGGTCGATCCGTACAGTTCATGCACCCCGCAGAGCGGAAACGCGTCCAGCACCCACTCCTTCAACTGGACCGGCAGAGCGGCGGCGTTGAAGTACAGCGTGTCCAGGGCGTCGAGACGGTGCCGGGCGGGTGCGTCCTCGCCCAGCGCCCGGAGGGTCTGCGCATGCGTCGGCACGAGGAACACGGACTGGACCCGGTGCTCCTCGGCCAGGGAGAGCATGCGGGCGGGGTCCCAGCGGGGCAGCATCACGACGGTGCCACCGGTCAGGACCGGCGCGAAGCCGAACATGAACCCCGCCCCATGGCTCATCGGGGCGACCGCCAGGCTCGTCCGGCCGGCCCCCAGCCCCCACTCGTGCGCCGAGAGCAGCGCGGTCAGTGCCCGGCCCCGATGGGTGAGCAGCGCGCCCTTGGGACGGCCGGTGGTCCCGGAGGTGTACTGGATACAGAAGACGTCTTCGCCGCCGACCCGCACCAGCGGGTCACGGTCGGGTGCGGTGGCGAGCGCCTCCTCGTACGCACGCCCGGGGCCGGGCGCGCCCACAGTGAGCACCAGGGCGATCCGGTCGGCACTCGCCGAAAGGGCGTCGAGCATTTCCTCGGCCCGCTCGCCCTGGACGATCAGGGCGCGCGCCCCGCTGTGCCCGACGATCCAGGCAACCTCGGGGCCGGTCTGACGGATACCCAGGGGCACCATCGGCAGTCCGGCCTTGGCCAGGGCGGCGGCCACCTCGGGGTACTCCAGGCGGTTACCCAGCAGGACCGCGACCGGATCGCCCGGTACCAGGCCGGCACCGAGCAGCGCCTGGGCGAGCCGGTTCGACCGCGCGTGGACCGCGGCGAAGGTCAGAGTGCGTTCCCCGTCGACGACCGCGGTCCGGCCGGCGGAGTCGAGGGCGCGATCGCGCACGCCGTCCGCCATCGTGACGGTGACACCGCCGGCCATGATCCGCCGGACCGGGTCGGGCAAGGATGGTGCATCAGGCATGACGACGTCCTCCGCGGGCCCAGCGGTGATCGGAGATGAGCACCTCTCTTGTCTACTGCCACGGTTCCACCTACGTCAACATAGTTTCCCTGATGGAAACACGCTGCGCATGCACCGTACGACCCTGCGGCACAGGGCCGACGCAGCGGTCAACAGCCCTTCGGTACTGGCGCGTCGACGTTCCGTACGCCACAGTGGAACACTGTTTCCTTTTGGAGGTGTGTCGGGTGCGCTATGTCGTGATCGGCTGCGGCAATGTCGGCGGGGGCGTCGCGCGGCTGCTGCGCGCGGACGGGCACGAGGTGGTGGGCACCACCACCTCCGAGGAGCGACGGGCCGAGGTGGCCGAGGTGTGCGGTGCGGCGGTGGTGCTCTCCGGCCGGGACACCGAGGCGATCCGGCGGGTCGCCGAGGGGGCGGACGGGCTGGTCCTCACGGTCAGTCCCCGGCTGCGACGGGCCCTGGACCCGGCCGCCCGGGCAGCTGAGTACGCCGACGCGCTGGTGGCGACCGCATGGGCGGCCGCGACGGCCCACCCCCGGGTGGTGATGGCCGGATCGGTCTCCGTCTACGGCGACGCCGCCGGCCCGGTCGTCGACGAGAACACGGCGCCGACCACGAGCGAGGACGCATCCCCGCGGAGTTTCCTGGCGGCCGAGGCCGCCGTGCTGGCGCTGCCCGGTGGCGCGGTCGTACGGCTCCCCGACGTCACCGGGCATCCCGGAGACCTGGACGACACCGCGCGGGTGAGACTTGCCCACGAACACCTCGGTGGCACCGTCCCGTTCGCGGCCGGAGCCCTGCGCCACCGCATCGACCACCAGGACGCCGCGGGCGCGCTCGCCTTCGTCCTCACCGAGCAACTGAGCGGCCTCTACAACGCCGTGCCCGACACCACGGTGCCGCCCACCAACGCCGAGTCCTTCGGCAAGGTGTGCGCGGCCGCCGGCCTTCCCCCGCTCACCTTCGGGGAGCAGATCCGCACTCCGGCGCACCCGATCTCCTCGGCACTGCTGCGCCGAACCGGGTTCACGTTCCAGCACTCGTGAGACCACCGCCGGCGGCCGGACCCCGCCGGGGCTCAAGCCGTCGGCCCCGGGGTGGCGGGCCGGCCCGCCAGCGCACGTCCGAGAATGCGGCCGAAGGCCATGGCGGGAGTGAGACACATCCCGGAACAGAAGGAGTTGCCGTTGACCGCCGCCGACCCGATGACCTCGCCCACCGCGTAGAGCCCCAACAGCGCACGACCGTCCTCACGGAGCACCCGCAGGCGGGTGTCGACGTCCAGTCCCGCGAAGGTGATGACGGTGACCGGCCGGTTCTCCACCGCGTAGAACGGCGGCTCCACCAGAGGCGCGGGCAGGTGGGTCCGGCCGAATTCCGGGTCACGCCCGGCTGCGACGAAACCGTTGTAGCGGGCCACCTGCCAGGCCAGGCCGCCCGGTGCGATGCCGGCCAGGCGGGCGAGGCCGGGGACATCCGGCGCACGGTGCAGGCCGGGGCGCCGGCCGCAGACCGCGTCGAACTCCTCCGGGGTCCAGCCGTGCACCATGGGCCGAGACGTACGCAGCGCCCGGGCATCGAAGACCGTCCAGAAGGTCATCCGGTCCAGACGGGCCAGGGCGCGCTCCTTGCGGTCGATGGACGGATCGTCCTCCGCGGTCCAGCGCCGACCGTGCACATCCACGTACACCTCCCACGGCGGCCGTTCGGGGGCGACGAGCTGAGGGCGGTGCACCCAGTCCACGCGGAGCGTTCCGGGCTCGGGCGGCAGGCCGCCGAAGGTCGGCAGGTACTTCCCCCGGCCCTGGATACCGGCCCCCCACCGAGCGGCCCAGACGGATTCCGTCGCCGGTCGCGGTCGGCGCCGCCGACGTGGTCAGCGGAGCGTTGTCCAACTCGGCGAAGAGTTCGGGGTCATGGCCGAATCCTCCCGTCGCGAGGACGACGGCCGGCGCGCCGAAGATCCGGCCGCCCTCGGTCCGCACCCCGGCCACCCGGCCGTCCGGGTCAGCACAGAGCTCCGCCGCCCGGGCCCCGCAGAGGAGCCGGACGGCCCCGGAGGCGAGGTGCGGGGCGAGCAGCCGCCGCAGCACCGTCAACAGGGCCAGCCCACCTGGTACTTCGAGCGCGTGAACCGTGCGCGGGACGAGGTACTGCTCGTGTCCGTGGACGATGCGCGGCGTCGTCGGGTCGACGGCGAAACCCGCGTCGAGCAGCCACTCCAGCACGGACGGCTGCTCCGCGAGCGACAGCCGGGTCAGGTCCTCGCGCCCGGTTCCGCCACTGATCCTGGCGATGTCCTGCCAGTGCCGCTCGGGATCGTCCTCGATACCCCGCGCACGCTGGAGCGAGAAGCCACCGGCCGAGAGATGACCGCCCGACCACGGCAGGGCCCCGCCGATGTCGGCGGTCTTCTCCAGGAGTACGACGTGCGATCCGCCCTCGGCCGCCGCGATCGCACACGCGATCCCACCGGGGCCCGCACCGACCACCACGATGTCCGCTTCCCTGCCCACAGACAACCTCTCCCCGCTATCGGACCGGCGGCCGGCCAACCGAGAAGCGTTCCGCTCCAGGAGACACCGTTTCCGACCGGAGCGGATCGGTCAAGATGCCGACGAGAAGACGACGGACGCGGACGCGTGGCGACCGTCGGCCGGGCCACAACCCGCGGTGGATAGTGACGTCATGGCACCCGCTGCGGACGGCCCCTGACCGAGCGTGGACGCGGCACGGACACCGGCACTGATCGCCGCGGACCTCGCGCCTTCTGCCTGCTGCTGAAGGTGGTCAACTCGCAGGCGTACGGCCCCGATGTGGTCGAGCTGGTATCTGACGTGACCCGCGCCGCACAGGCCCCCGCACCGGCGCCCACGCCGCGGACCTCCCACCGCGCCTCGGGCTGAGGACCAGGGAGCCGGCGGCAGGGCGGAGCCCTGGTCCTTCCCGGGTCAGCCGCGCGGCGTCTGCGCGAGGAAAGCGGCCAGACTCTCCAGCAGCCGGTCGGCGTCCTCCTCGCTGTTGTACGGGGCCAGGCCGATCCGCAGCCCTCCCGCGTCACCCAGCCCCAGGTGGCGCGAGGCCTCCAGGGCGTAGAACGAGCCTGCCGGTGCGTCGACCCCGCGCTCCGCCAGGAACCGTGACGCGTCCGCCGCCGACCTCCCCGGGAAGGTCACAAGCAGCGTCGGGGTGCGCCGGACCGCGCGCGAGTGCACGACGATGCCGTCGAGAGCGGACAGGCCCTTCTCGATACGGTCCCGCAGGGCGTCCTCGTGGGCCTCGATCTCCTCGAAGGCCGCGGCCAGCCGCTCCGGGCGGGTGCCGTCGACTCCCGGTGCGAGCGAGGCGAGGAAGTCCACCGCGGCCCGGGCCGCGGCCAGGAACTCGTACGGCAGGGTGCCCAGCTCCAGCCGCTCCGGAACCGCGTCGGTCGACGGCAGCAGTTTGTCGGGCCGCAGGGTCTCCAGCAGTTCGGGGCGGCTCGCCAGCACGCCCATGTGCGGGCCGAGGAACTTGTACGGGGAGCAGACGAGGAAGTCGGCGCCGATCGTGTCCAGGCGGACGGAGCCGTGGGCCGCCAGGTGCACGGCGTCCACGTGCAGCAGCGCGCCCGCCCGGTGGACGAGCTCCGCGATCGCGGGCAGGTCGGGGCGGGTGCCGATGAGGTTGGACGCCCCGGTGACCGCGACCAGGCGGGTGCGCGCGGACAGTACCTCGGCGAACCGGGCGGGCGGCAGCTCCCCGCTGTCCGGCTCGAAGTCGACCCACCGGACCGTCGCGCCGACGGCCTCCGCCGCCTGTACCCAGGGGCGGATGTTGGCGTCGTGGTCGAGACGGCTGACCACCACCTCGTCCCCCGGCCCCCAGTCCTTGGCCAGGGTCCGCGCCAGGTCGTACGTGAGCTGGGTGGAACTGCGTCCGAACACGATGCCGCGCGGCTGTGCCCCGACCAGGTCCGCGAGCGCCGCCCGCGCCCCGGCCACGATCGCCTCCGCGTTCCGCTCGCCCTCGTTCTGCGTGCCCCGTACGGCGAGCGGACGGGACAGTGCCTCCACGACCGCGTCGATCACCGGCTGCGGGGTCTGGGTGCCACCGGGCGCGTCGAAACGGGCCGACCCCGCCGACAGGGCCGGAATCTGCGCGCGGAGTGCGGGGACATCGAGGGGCATGCGGTTCTCCTGGACATGAGCGGGGCGGGACCGGACCTCGACGGCCCAGGGGCGGCTCGCGGCAGCGGCTTCCGGGATTGATCCTGCCTTGTGTGTGTACGGGACACGCGCCCGGGTCGGCTACGCGTTGCGCGAGATCCCCGGGGGACGGCGACCCCGCACACGGCGAGCCCGGGAGAGTCCTGATCGGGCGTCCACCTCACGGGCGGGTCGCGTCCGCGCCGTACCCTCGCTTCGCATCGGTGGGGCTCATGAGCCGGTGGTTCGACCGATCACGCCCGGATCCACCGCCTCAGCGCCTCGACCGTGTTCTCCGGCGCCGTGTTGAAGCACAGCCGGATACCGGGCGCCGCCTCGGTGAGGACGTTGAGCAGTCGCTCGAACAGCAGGGTGTTCTCCGGCATCATGCGTACGCCACCGCCGACCATCGCCAACCCGAACGCATGCCGGCCCAGATACTCCCGGACGGTCGCCTCGGCGTGGTCCGCGGAGGTGTCGATCAGACACGCGACCACATCGAACCCCGACTCGCGCAGCGCCGCGTTCCCGGCCTCGACCCGGGCGGTGAACGCCGCCTCGTCGATGCCCTCGGGCATCCGGCTGTAGTCGAGCGCGCGCGGATGCACCCCGATGGACAGGACCTTCGTGTCTTTCGGCAGCGGCGCTGACGTCGTCGGCCGGCCCATGGGCGATGCCCTCCCTGTTCGCGTCACGTGATCTGCCCGGTCTACCACGGAAGCCGGACGGAGACCCCGCTCCGCCGGAAATCCCCGCCGGCACACCGGAGATGACGACCCCGGCCGCCGTTGGTGGCGGGCCGGCCGCTTTCCTCCGGGCTGTCAGCGCCGGACCGCTTCACGCCGCGGTCTTCAGGTCCGTGCGGGCAGGCCGGGTGGGGAAGGCACACGGGCGGCTGTCGAGCGGCGGCCCGGAACGTCGCGCCCCTGCCGGCCCGACCGTGGCTGAGAACGTAAACATACGAGCACGTACCACCCTGTCGATCCCGAGCCGGCGCGGCACGTCCAGCGACAGCGCGTCAATACGTGTGCATTCCTGTTAACTCTCGAAAAGTCGGGGGAGGCGCTCCCTCTCGATGGTCCGCGCACGCCGAAGTGGGCGTGACCTGGAACGTATGGACGCGTAGCATCATGGTTGCGTAAACACGTTCCAGATCCGAGTGGCGGTCGGTCTTCTGCCGCGCCACGCAGCGCGGCCGCCCCCGGCAGGGTGCCGCAGGGACGGATCAGACCCCGGTGAACACTTGCCACAGCAATCATGTTTACGCAAACATAGCGATGGCAGGCTTCTCGACAGCGCATCCCACCCCAGCACAGGAGCACCCGTACATGCCTCTTCTCCAGATCGACGGCGGCGGCTTCACCCTCGACGGCCAACCGTTCCGGCTCCTGTCCGGCGGGATGCACTACTTCCGTACGCACCCCGAGCAGTGGGCGGACCGGCTGCGCAAGGCCAGGCTCATGGGCCTCAACACCGTCGAGACCTACGTGCCCTGGAACCTGCACCAGCCACGGCCCGACAGCTTCAGCCTCGACGGTGGCCTCGACCTGCCCCGGTTCCTCGACCTCGCGGCCGCGGAGGGACTGCACGTGCTGCTCCGGCCCGGCCCGTACATCTGCGCCGAGTGGGAGGGCGGCGGCCTCCCGTCCTGGCTGCTCGCCGAACCGGACATACGGCTCCGTTCCCGCGATCCCCGGTTCCTCGCCGCGGTCGACGACTACTTCGACCGCCTGCTCACGCCGCTCCAGCCGTATCTGGCTTCCCGGGGCGGCCCCGTCCTGGCCGTGCAGGTGGAGAACGAGTACGGGGCCTACGGCGACGACACCGCCTATCTGGAGCACATCGCCGCCTCGCTGCGGCGCTCCGGGGCCGACGTTCCCCTGTTCACCTGTGACCAGCCCGCCGACCTGGAACGCGGCGCGCTGCCCGGCGTCCTCGCCACGGCCAACTTCGGCAGCCGCTCCGGTGACGGTCTGGCCGCCCTGAGGGCCCACCAGCCCAAGGGGCCGCTGATGTGCACCGAGTTCTGGATCGGCTGGTTCGACCGCTGGGGAACCCACCACGTGGTGCGCGACCCCGGCCACGCAGCGCGGGAGCTGGACGAACTCCTCTCCACCGGGGCCTCGGTGAACTTCTACATGTTCCATGGCGGGACGAACTTCGGCTTCACCAACGGCGCCAACGACAAGCACACCTACCGTCCCACCGTGACGTCGTACGACTACGACTCCCCGCTCGACGAAGCCGGCGACCCGACGGAGAAGTTCACCGCCTTTCGCGACGTGATCGCCAAGTACGCCTCCGTGCCGGACGCTTCCGTTCCGCCGCCCGGACCCAAGCTCGCCCGGCGGACCGTGTCCCTGACCGAGAGCGCCGCGCTGCTGCCGCAGGCCACGGTGTTCGGGACGGCCGTCGAGGCGCACCGGCCCCTCACGATGGAGGAGCTGGAGCAGGACTTCGGCTTCGTCCTGTACGAAACGACCCTGCCGCTCAAGGGCTCAGCCCTTCTCGAGATCGAACAGGTCCGCGACCGCGCCCAGGTATTCGTCGACGGGCAGCCCGTCGGTGTTCTGGAGCGCGAGAACCACGAACACGCCCTTGCCTTCACGGTTCCCCGGGCCGGCAGCACGCTCACCGTCCTCGTCGAGAACCAGGGACGGGTGAACTACGGAACGGGCATCCACGACCGCAAGGGCCTGCTCGGCAAGGTCCTCCTCGACGGCGCCGAACTCGCGGGCTGGACCAGCCGGCCCCTCCCCCTCTCGGACCTGGAGGGCCTCCCCTTCACTCCCGCGGCCGCCGCTCCCGTCGGGCCGGCCTTCCACCGGGGAGTCTTCGACGTGACCGACCCGGCCGACACCTTCCTCCACCTCGACGGCTGGACCAAGGGCAACGCCTGGGTCAACGGCTTCGCACTCGGGCGCTACTGGTCGCGCGGCCCGCAGCGGTCCCTGTACGTCCCGGCTCCGGTGCTGCGTCCGGGAACGAACGAGGTCGTCGTGCTGGAACTCCACGCGGCGCACCGGGCCCGCACGGCCGAGTTCCGTCCGACACCCGACCTGGGACCCACCGAGGAGTAGCCACCGACGGTACTCGGGCCGCAGGCGCGGGCCCGGTCCTTCGACCGGGCCCGCACTCTGTCCCGGCCTCAGCCCAGGCGCAGTTGCTGCGCCCCGGTGCCGTCGCAGGCGCGCTGCACGACCGCCGCACCGTCCGTCGTGGCGGCGCCGTCCACACCCAGGCACCTGGCGCTGTGCCGGGCTGTCAGTGTGAAGTACCCGTCGCTCGTGCCGCGTACGGCCCATTCCTGGTTCCGGCCGTTGTTGCACGTGTACTGGAGGACGACCGCGCCGTCGGCCGTGGAGACGTCGCTCACGTCCAGACACTTGCCGCTGTGGCGCGCCACGACGTTCACGTATCCGTTGCCGGTGGGACGGAGGGACCACTGCTGGTTCGTGCCGGCGTTGCAGCCGTACTGGACGACGGCCGCCCCGTCACCCGCGCTCGCGCCGCTGACGTCGAGACACCGGGAGCTGTGCCGGAAGGACAGGGGCTTCCAGGTGTCCGCCGCCGCGGACGGGAAGGTCCAGGACTGGTTGGCGCCGGTGGTCGGCCGGTAGACGCCGACCGGCGCCCCGTCGCCGGTGGAGGCGCCGGCGACGTCCAGGAGCGTGCCGCTCGCCGCGTTGATCAGGGTGTTGTGGCCGTCGCCCGTGGTCGAGCGGATCCACTGCTGTGCGGTGGACGAGCCGGGTGCGGCGAAGGTGAGTGTTCCGCCGGAGACGGCGAGCGCCTTGCCGGTCTTCGCGTTGGTGACGCGGTAGGCGGCGGTGCTGCCCCAGTCGGTGGCCGACAGTTTGGTGAAGGTCCACTGCTGCGCGGTGTCCGCGGGCGCGGACGTCCGCTGGACGGGCGTGCTCGTGCCGTTGACGGTGGCCACGGCCAGCGCCTTGCCGCTGTTGTCGTTGAGCAGCCGGCGCGGGGTGCCGCTGGGTGCGGTGGCCGTCGCCTCGTTCACGCCGGTGACCGTGGGCAGGACGAACGTGGTGACGGAACCCGGGCCCACGGTCACCTTGAGCGTCCTGCCGGTCACTGCCGCGTCACTGTCACGCTGGAGGTCGCGGGTGCCGTCGGTCGTCCACCGCTCGACGGGCCCGTTCGCCGCCGTACGGAAGCCGTCGAGGTTCAGGGTGAGTTCGCGCGGCTCGCCGGTCGAGTTGGTGTGGACCACCACCACGCCGTCCCCGCCCGGCCGCACCGCGGCCAGGGTCTGCGGGTCGTCGGTGTCGACGATGCGCGCGCCGGGGCGCACGAAACGGCTGTAGTTCGCCATCGCCCAGTACTTCTTGTTCTTGCGGAGGGGCTCCGTGGCCGCGTCCTCGGGGGTGAAGTCCGTCTGTATGAGGCCCCAGTTCGAGTTCTCGTGGGCGGGCGTCATGTTCTCGTAGTCCTCGACGGCCTGCCACAGGACCCAGGCGCTCGGCTCCAGCTCCCGGATGTCGTCGTTGATGTGCCGGGCGAGGTCGAGAGCGGGGCTCATGTCGGTGAAGCTCTGCGGGGCGCTGCCTCCCGTGTCCACCTCGGACATCCACAACGGCGTGGCCTCGCCCTTGGCCGTGTCCCGGGCCCCTGTGCGGCCGTTCGTCCCGTAGGTGTGCGCGTTGAGCCGGCCGACGGCCTCGCGGACGCCGGGGGCGTACGACTCCCAGTCGGAGCGGAACTTCTCCGGGTTCGTCTCGTCCATGGCGGCGATCGGGGTCTTCACGCCCTTGGCGTCGAGCGCGGCGCGCAGGGTCGTGATCATGCGGGCCTGCGAGGCCGGGTCCCAGTGCGAGCCCTCCTGGCGGCCGCCCGCGTGCCAGTAGTCCGTGTCGGGCTCGTTGACGGGTGAGACGGAGTCGAAGGTGACTCCGGAGGCGGACTGGGCACGTTGGAGAGCGCCGGTGAGATAGGCGGCGAAGCGGTCGTACTGGTCGGCCCGGAGGTTGTCCTGCCGGCCGTCGGCGGCACCGGAGACGAGCCCGCTGTTGGTCATGAAGTACGGCGCGGAGTTGGAGAACGCCTCGAAGGTCTCGGCCCCGCGTGCCTTGGCGGCGGTGAGCCACCAGCGCTGGTTGGCGTCGGCGCCGGGATTCCAGTGGTCGGCACGGTTCGGGTCCCACCAGCCGGGGGCCTCCGGGCCCGGCCGGTTCCAGTAGCCGGGGACGGCCGCGCCCGGCCGCATGTACGGGGTGGTCTCGGGGCTGTCGCCACCGCCGATGTTGTAGCGGGCGATCGTGAAGCCCAGTCCGTCGGCACCGTAGAGCGCGTCGGCGAGCGCGTTGCGCTGTGCGTCCGGCCAGCCTCCGGTCACGTTGGCGAACCAGGCGAGGGCGGTTCCCCATCCTTCGAAGGCCTGGTGCTGGTAGCTGGGATCGAGGCGCACGGTCAGCGCCGCGGCGGGGCCGTCCGCGGCGCTCGCCGGTGACGAACCGGTGCCGACGGCTGTGACGGCTGTCGCGACGAGGGCCGCGGCGGCCCCGAGGGCGGCCAGGCTCCTGGGTTTGCGGCTCCGACGCGACGCCGGTCGGCTGCGGATGCAGAACACGCGTACTCCTTCACGTGGGGGTGGGGTCGATCGAGTTCCGTCATTGCGCCTCCTGGCCCGGGGCCAGGAGGCGCAATGACGTGTGGGTCCGGGGCGGTGCCGGACCCGGAGGATGGCGCGGTCAGACTGCGGAACGCCGCCACTTCTGGTTGTCGCCCGCGTTGCAGGTCCACTGCTCCAGGGCTGTTCCGTCGGCCGTCGACTGGTTGACGACATCGAGGCACTTGCCGCTGGGCCGGGCGACGAACTCGACGTGGTCGGCGGTGTCGGTCGTCCGGACCTTCCACTGCTGGGAGGCGGAGCCGTCACAGGTGTTCTGGACGGCGAGCGCGCCGTTCGCGGTCGAGGCGCCTGCGATGCCGAGGCACTTCCCGCTGTGCCGGGCCATGATCTGGACATAGCCGTTGCTCAGCTTCTTGATCCAGAAGTTCTGGTTCACGCCGCCGCCGCAGCCCCACTGGATCACTTGGGTGCCGTCCGCGGAGTCGAAGTTCGCCACGTCGGCGCACTTGCCGCTGTTGCGGGCGGCCAGGGTCTCCCACGGCACGTTCATTCCGCTCACGGTTCCCGCGGCGGTGTCTACGGTGATCTGCGGGGAGTAGTCCATCTTCATGGTGGTGCCGGTGGGGAAGGTGAGTGGGAGCCAGACGTACTGGGAGTCGTTGACCATGCCGCCCATGGAGCCGCCCCAGCGGTCGCCCATGTAGAGGAAGGAGGTGCCCTTGGTGCCCTGGACCGGGAGAACGAAGGCGGTCTGGCTCCGGTAGGTCGTCGGGTCCCCGACATCCTTCAGATCGGTCCAGGAACCGGTGATGCTGTCGGCGGTGGCGTACTTCTGCTGGTTCGGGGCCCAGCCCGTGGCGCCGGAGGTCAGGAGGAAGTACACGCCGTCCCGCTTGAACATGGCGGGCGCCTCCCGCCACTGCCCCGGCCAGAGCTTCTGGACCTGCGACTCCACCGCGGTGTAGTCCGCGGTCAGACGGTAGACGTGCAGGTCCGCGTTCTCGTTGGCCGCGGAGACCATGTAGCCGGTGCCGTCGGTGTCGACGAAGGTCGAGATGTCGCGGGACATGTGGCCGAGCGGCCGGAAGCTGCCGCGCCAGGCGTAGTCGCCGTCCACCGTGGAGGACACCGCGACGGCGGCGCGCGCCTCGCCGTAGTCGGAGCCGTTCTCCTTGTGCATCCACATCACGAACTGCTTGGTGGATGCGTTGTAAATGACCTTGGGCCGCTCGATGTTGGCCCAGTCGAGCTCCGGATCGGTGGCCTCGGTCAGGACGTGGTTGCGGAACTCCCAGGACTTCAGGTCCGTGGAACGGTATACGGAGACGTACCGGAAGGTGTTGTCGGTGTTGCGGTCCTCTCCGAACCAGTAGTAGTACTGCCCGACCTTGATCACACCGCCGCCGTGCGCGTGTACGGGGTTGCCGGCCGGATCAGTGAACTGTGTGCCGTTGGCGATGGTCACCGGGGCCGCGTGAGCGGTGCCGCCGGTGGTGAGCAGGGAGAAGAGGAGGGCGCAGATCAATGCCGCCGTCCTGGAGATCTTCAGTCGCATGGCGCGACACCTCGTAGTCTCTCGTCGGACTTGTATTCCGCGCGGTCGGCGCGGCAGACGGCCGCCGCGGAAGCACGGAGCGGCGGGGTGGGGGGAGACGGCCCGTCGGGCTGTGTCGAGCACCGTTGCCTACGTGATGTTTTCGTAAACACGATGTAGCCGGAAGTGTGGGAGGGCGCGCGGAAGCCTGTCAAGGATTCGGACGAAAGCGACCACCTTTTGACCCGGGGGACCTGTTTGCGTCAACATGCGTGCGTGGGGGCGCAGTCTGCACGCGCCCCCAAAACCTCTGCGAAGGAGCGGTCGAAGGTGGCGGACAAGGCAACCAGGACGCCGCGCTCCCGCCCGCCGCGGAAGTGGCCGTCAATGGCGGAGGTAGCGGCAAAGGCGGGCGTCTCGTCGCAGACGGTCTCCCGCGTGGCCAACAACCACGACAACGTCGACGAGGCGACACGCGCGAGGGTTCTCGCCGCGATGCAGGAGCTCGGCTACCGCCCCAACGCGGCGGCACGCGCGCTGGTCACGGGCAAGTTCGGGGCGATCGGCGTCGTCAGTTTCGACGTGGGCGCGCACGGAAACGCCCGTACGCTAGGCGCCATCGCGGACGCGGCGCGCGAGGCGGGGTTCTCGGTCAATTTCATGGGGATCCGGGCGCAGACCGAAGCCGCCGTGCGCCAGGCCTTCCGTCATCTCATGCTGCAGTCCGTCGACGGCATCGTGCTGGTGGAGTCGCAGATGCTCGACACGACGTCGCTGCACCTGCCGCCCACCATGCCGGTGGTGGTGGCCGACGGCGACACGGGGCACCAGTACCCGAACGTCGACTTCGACCAGGCCAGCGGCACCCAGAGCGTGGTCAGCCACCTTCTGGAGCTCGGCCATCGGACCGTGCACCACGTCAGCGGTCCACGCGATTCCTTCGCCGCCCGGCGGCGCGCGGAAACGTGGGAACGGACGCTCGTCGCGGCGGGTGCGCCGGTACGTCCGACCCTGTACGGCGACTGGACCCCCGAATCGGGCTACCTGGCCGGCCGGACGCTGGCCCAGATGCCGGAAGCCACGGCCGTCTTCGCGGCGAACGACCAGATGGCGCTGGGGGTCCTGCGGGCGATGCACGAGGCGGGGCGGTCCGTGCCGGGCGAGATCAGCGTGGCCGGCTTCGACGACGTGCCCGAGGCACCGTTCTTCGAACCCCCGCTGACCACGGTCCACCAGGACTTCGACGTGGTGGGCCGGCACTGTGTGACCCTGCTGCTGGAGCAGATCGAACGCCGCGGCAACGGTCCGCGGCGCCTCGCCGTCGAACCAACCCTCGTGGTCCGGGCCAGCACCGCACCGCCGCCCGCCTGACGCCACCTTCCGGGCCCGCTCCCGGCGCTGCCGCCATGGGCCGGGAGGCGGACCGCTTCGGCGTGCCGAGCCTGTCGCTCGGGTGCGCCATCCCGAGCCGGGAGGCGGGCCGCTCCGGCGCGCCACCACCGGTCAGGGAGCCGGCCGCTTCGGCGTGCACCGGCCCCCGCCGAAGCAGGGCGGGGCACCTCCCTGCCCCCCACCAGCCATGACACTCGCAGCACCCGGGGACTTCCGCGCCCACGGACCGCCCCATCGCGCCCTGCTCCACCTCGCGGGCTGACGTGGCCCGCCCTGCCCGGCTTGCGCTCCCGTCGCACAACTCGCGGCCTTCTTCACTGAATCAGGTTTGATCGCTGCTTCCTTGTGCTTGACGCCCATCTTGCGGTGATGCAACCATCGGGGCACACCGATGATTACGTAAACATCAACCATCGAGACGATCCTCTTCCGGCCTTCCGTTCAAGGCCCCGACTTCCTCCGACCCGTTCAACGACCAGTCGGTCACCGACGCAAGGAAGCACCATGACGCTCCTGTCGACCTCTGCGCAGGCGGTCCCGCCGCCGCGCCGACGAACCCGTTTCCGTGGCCGGAAGGAGGCCTTGGTCGGCTGGGGTTTCGTCGGTCCCTTCGTCGCGGTCTTCGGGCTCGTGTTCCTTGCCCCCATCGCATACGCGCTCTACCTCAGCGTCTTCCGGGACCGGCTGATCGGGGGAACCTCGTTCGTCGGCCTCGACAACTACAGCGAGGCGCTCGCCGACCCCCGGTTCTGGGAGGGGCTGGCCCGGGTGGGCCTCTTCCTCCTGGTCCAGGTACCGGTCATGCTCGGCATCGCGCTGCTCATCGCCCTGGCGATCGACAGCGGCCGGCTGTACGGCACGGCCTTCTTCCGCGTCTCGGTCTTCCTCCCGTACGCCGTCCCCGCCGTCGTGGCCAGCCTCATCTGGGGGTTCATCTACGGCACCCGGTTCGGCCTCGTCGGCAACATCAACGACACCCTCGGCGTGACCCTGCCCGACCCGCTCTCCCCCTCCCTGGTCCTGGCCGCCATCGGCAACATCGTGACCTGGGAGTTCGTCGGCTACAACATGCTGATCTTCTACTCCGCGCTCAAGGTCGTGCCGCGCTCGCTCTACGAGGCCGCGGCAATCGACGGTGCGGGCGAGTGGCGCATCGTGGCGTCGGTGAAACTTCCGGCGATCCGCAGCGCCCTCGTCATCGCCACGATCTTCTCGATCATCGGCAGCTTCCAGCTGTTCAACGAGCCGAGCATCCTCCAGAAGCTCGCCCCCAACGCCATCACCAGCGACTTCACCCCGAACCTCTACACGTACTCGCTGTCCTTCGCGGGCCAGCAGCACAACTACGCGGCGACCGTGGCCATCGTGATGGGCGTGATCACCGCGATCATCGCCTACGCGGTCCAGCTGCGCGGCATGCGGAAGGGCTGAGCCGATGACCACCTCCCTCACCACTGCGGCGGCGACCGGCGGCGCCGAACCCGCCGGCGCCGCTGCGGTGACCGCGTCCCCGAGCGCCGCGCCGAGACGCGGGAAGCGGCTCCCGCACACCCCGCTCAACCCCCGGCCCAGCCTCGCGCTGACGCTCCTCACCGGCCTGGCCCTGGTCTACACCCTGCTCCCGCTCGCCTGGCTCGTCATCAACGCCACCAAGGACCAGAAGGGACTGCTCGACTCGTTCGGGCTCTGGTTCGCCGACGACTTCAACCTCTGGGACAACGTCACCCGCACCCTCACGTACGACGACGGGGTCTTCGTACGCTGGCTGCTCAACACGCTCCTCTACGTCGCCGCGGGCGCCGGCGGAGCCACCGTCCTGGCCGTTCTCGGCGGATACGCGCTGGCCAAGTTCAACTTCCCCGGCCGCAAAGCGGTCTTCGCCGTCGTGCTCGGAGCCGTGGCGGTCCCGGGCACCGCCCTGGCCGTCCCCACCTTTCTGATGTTCAGCAAGATGGGCCTCACCAACACCCCGTGGGCCGTCATCATCCCGTCCCTGATCTCGCCGTTCGGGCTCTACCTGATGTGGGTGTTCGCCGCCGAGGCCATTCCCACCGAACTTCTGGAAGCCGCCCGCGTGGACGGCTCCGGGGAGCTGCGCACCTTCTTCACGATCGCCCTGCCGCTGCTGATGCCGGGCACCGTCACCGTCCTGCTGTTCTCGATGGTCGCGACCTGGAACAACTACTTCCTGCCGCTGATCATGATCAAGGATCCCGACTGGTACCCGCTGACCCTCGGGCTCAGCGCCTGGAACTCCCAGGCCCAGACCGCCGGAGGCGAGGCCGTCTTCGACCTCATCATCACCGGTTCCCTGCTGACGATCGTGCCGATCGTGGTGATCTTCCTGCTGCTCCAGCGGTTCTGGCAGTCCGGCCTCGCCGCGGGCAGCGTCAAGGAATAGACGCCCCCACGACCTCCTCTCCCACTCCACCCGCATCACCGACCAGGAGCACAGCCATGAGAACGCACACCACCCGCAGACTGCTCGGCGCGCTCGCCGTGGCCTCCGCACTCGCGCTGACCGCCACGGCCTGCGGTTCCGACGCCGGGGACGGCGACGGGGGCAGCGGCCCGAAGGACGTCAAGTCCGCACTGGAGAAGGGCGGGAAGGTCACGGTGTGGGCCTGGGAACCCACGCTCAAGAAGGTGGCGGAGGACTTCGAGAAGAAGTACCCGAACGTCGACGTCGAGCTGGTCAACGCCGGTACCGGCGACAAGCAGTACACCGCCCTGCAGAACGCGATAGCGGCCGGCTCGGGTGCACCAGATGTCGCGCAGGTGGAGTACTACGCCCTGGGCCAGTTCGCCATCGCCAAGTCCGTCGAGGACCTGTCGCCCTACGGTGCGGGGAAGTTCGGCGAGACGTTCACGCCCGGTCCCTGGAACGCGGTCACCCAGGACAAGGCGGTCTACGCCCTGCCCATGGACTCCGGCCCCATGGCCTTCTTCTACAACAAGAAGGTCTTCGACAAGCACCACATCGAGGTGCCGACGACGTGGGACCAGTACGTGGAGGCGGCCCGTACCCTCCACAAGGCCGACCCCAAGATCTTCATCACCAACGACACCGGTGACGCCGGAGCGACGACGAGCCTCATCTGGCAGGCCGGCGGCCGCCCGTACAAGACCGACGGTACGAAGGTCACCGTCGACTTCGGCGACGCGGGCACCGAGAAGTACACGGCCACCTGGCAGAAGCTCCTCGACGAGAAGCTGGTCGCGCCGGTCAGTTCCTGGAGCGACGCCTGGTACAAGGGCCTGGCCGACGGCTCCCTGGCCACCCTCTCCATCGGCGCCTGGATGCCGGCCAACCTCACGTCCGGAGTCGCGGCCGCCTCGGGCGACTGGCGCGTCGCCCCGCTGCCGCAGTGGACGAAGGGTGACAAGGCGAGCGCGGAGAACGGCGGCAGCTCGCTGGCCGTTCCGAAGGCCGCCAAGAACAAGGAACTCGCCTACGCCTTCACCGAGTTCGCCACCACGGGGGCCGGCGCCACCACCCGCGTCTCGGAGGGCGCCTTCCCGGCCACCAGGGCCGACCTGGAGTCGAAGACGTTCCTCGACGCCCCGTTCCCCTACTTCGGCGGCCAGAAGGCCAACCAGGTCTTCGCCGAGTCGGCCCGCAACGTCAGCACCGACTGGTCCTACCTGCCCTACCAGGTGTACGCGAACTCGGTCTTCAACGACACGGTGGGCAAGGCGTACGTCTCCTCCAGCAAGCTCACCGACGGTCTGAAGACCTGGCAGGACGCGAGCGTCAAGTACGGCAAGGACCAGGGCTTCAGCGTCAACGACTAGCTCACCGCACCACATCTGTTTGAAATTGTCGCACCCCCAGTTCGCCCGGCACGCCTTCGAGCTCGTTGGCACACCGGTCGAACTGGGGGATTTTTATTGCCCATTCACGGATATGGACGGTTGGAATAACGGACTCATCTCGTCCCGCCGTACACCTTGACGTTCCAGGCTTCACGTCGTTTTATGTAGCTACATGTTTGAACCTGTTTGATTTCAGGATCCAGGTTCCTCCGGCAAGGCGCTCTTCCAGCCCCGCAGCCCCTTCCTTCTCTCCTCTCGTACCGACCTCCGCGCGCCTGCCGGGCGGTAGGTCGCCGTCAGCACCTAGGAGCTCCCGATGTTCCGTTCCACCCCCAGCCGCGCGGCCGCAGCCACCGGTCTGCTGCTGACCCTCGGTCTGAGCACCGCGTGTTCCTCCGGCAAGGAGGCCACGACGGACAGCCCGGCCGCCAAGGCCGACGGCGCCCTCTCGATCACGTACCTGCAGAAGCAGGGCGACCAGGAGTACTTCATCGGTGAGGCCGCCGGCGCGAAGGAGAAGGCGAAGGAGCTGGGCATCGACCTCAAGGTGGTCAACCTGGGCAACGACGCCAACAAGACCGTCAGCGAGGTGCAGTCGGCTGTCGCGCAGAAGGCGAGCGGCGTCGTCATCGTCGTTCCTGACCCGGCCGTCGGCCCGCAGGTCGTACAGACCGCGAAGGAGGGCAAGGTCGCGCTGCTGACGTCGGACGACCAGATCTGCGCCACGGGCCCCGACCCGGCCGCCTGCGGCAAGGGCGACCTCGTACCGCGGATCGGGTTCAGCGGTACCCAGATGGGCGAGGAGGTCGGGAAGCGGGCCGCCGCCGAGTACAGGAAGGCCGGCTGGAAGGCCTCCGAGACGCGGGTCATCTCGGCGTGGAAGCAGGACGTCACCGTCTGCGGCGACCGGATCACCGGCTCCAAGAAGGCGTTCGAGGCAGCCGTTCCCGGCGTGAAGAACATCGACGTCCCCACCGACAACACACCCACCGGCGCCCAGGACAAGATCGCCGCGACGATCACCGCCAACTCCGGCGTCAAGAACTGGGTGGTCTGGGGCTGCAACGACGAGAACGTCATGGGCGGCGTGACCGCGCTCGCGAACGCGGGCATCGGCCCCGGCCACGTCATCGGTGTCGGGCTCGGCGCCTACCTCGCCTGCAAGGAGTGGCAGTCCGACAAGCCGACCGGCATGAAGGCCGCGCTCTTCATCAACGGCAAGGACGTCGGCGCCCTGGCCGTCCAGACCATGTACGACAAGCTCAGGAACGGCAAGGACTTCCCTGCCGAGGCCTTCGCCCCCACCACCATGGTCGACCACGCGTCGTGGAAGGACGCCGGAGTCACCTGCAGCTGAGCAGTTCCCCGCGGGCGGGCGTCACGCACCCCGCCGACGAACCGCACCATGCCCCTGCCTGCACCGTGCCTTCGAGGTGAACCGACCCATGAACCCAGTGCAAGACCCGGCCGCCGCGCCGGAGCCCCACGGCAGTCCGCCGTCGGCGGAGCCCCATCCGATTCCCGTGGCGGTGTCGGGCGTCACCAAGCGCTTCGGCACGGTGCGGGCACTCGGCGGCGTCACGCTCGAGTTCCCCGCCGGACAGGTCACCGCGCTGATGGGTGAGAACGGCGCCGGCAAGTCCACGCTCCTGAAGATCCTCACCGGTGACCATCAGCCCACCGAGGGAGCCGTCGTCGTGAACGGGAAGCCGCTCGCGCTCGACTCCCCCGCACGCGCACGGGCCGCCGGGATACGGATCATCCCCCAGGAGCCCGAGATCATCCCCCACGTCTCCGTGGCGGAGAACGTGTACGCCGGCGCTCTCCCGCGCACCCGCGGACGGCTGCTGGACCGGGCCGGACTGAACCGGCGTATCAAGGCCGACCTGGACCGGCTGGGGTTCGCGCATGTCCTGGACCCCGCCCTGCTCGGCTCTCAGCTCACCCCCGCCCAAAGGCAGTTGGTGGAGATCATGCGCGCGCTGACCGGCGGCACGACAGCGCGGCTGATCGCGTTCGACGAACCGACGTCGTCACTCTCGGAGCGCGAGGTCGACGCACTCTTCACGCTCATCCGGCGGCTCCGCGACGAGGGCATCGCCATCGTCTACGTCTCCCACCGCATGCGGGAGATCTTCCAGCTGGCCGACCGCATCGCGGTGCTGCGTGACGGCAGCCTGGTCGGCGTCCAGGACGCCGGGGCCACCCACGAGGGCGAGCTCGTGCGCCGGATGGTGGGCCGCGATCTGTCCGCCGCGTTCGTCCGTCAGCGCGTGGCGGTCGAGCGGTTGGTCCTCGACGTCCAGGACCTCACGACCGACGATGTCACCGGCATCTCGCTCCAGGTACGGGCGGGCGAGGTCGTCGGTCTGGCCGGCCTGATCGGGGCCGGCCGCTCGGAACTCGCCCTCGCACTCGCGGGCGACGCCCCCATCCACAGCGGCAGCGTCACCCTCGACGGCACGCCGCTGCGCAGTGGCCGGCCCGGCGAGGTGATCAGGGCGGGGCTGGGACTGGCACCCGAGGAGCGCAAGGCCCAGGCGTTGTTCCTGCGGCAGTCCATCAAGGACAACACGTCGCTCGTGGTGCTGGACCGGCTGCGGCGCTTCCGCTTCGTCCGCCGCGCGGCCGAGCGCCGCCTCGCGCAGGAGTACACCGACCGGCTTCGGGTCCGCGCCCCGTCCATCGACCACGAGGTGGGCAAACTGTCGGGCGGCAACCAGCAGAAGGTGGTCCTGGCCCGCTGGCTCGCCCGCAAGCCGAAGGTCCTGGTCCTCGACGAGCCGACCCGCGGCATCGACGTCGGAGCGAAGTCGGAGATCTACCGGATCATCGCCGATCTCGCCGCCCAGGGCGTCGCGTTGCTGGTCATCTCCTCCGAGCTCCCCGAACTCCTCGGCCTGGCCGACCGCGTCGTCGTCATGCAGGGCGGCCGGATCACGGGCGAACTCGACCGCGGCGACGCCACCGAAGAATCCATCCTCCAACTCGCCATGGCCGACGACATCGTCGGCCCCGCCCCCGGAGCATCGTCATGACCCTCACCCGTACCCCTTCCCCCGCTGTGAAGGGCTCCCCCGGCGACGGCACCGCTGCACGACGGCCGAAGTTCCTCGCCGGCCCGGGCGGACAGAACATCAGCCTGATCGGCGCACTCGCCGTCGTCCTGGTCCTGTTCGGTGTCCTCAACGAGAACTATCTGAGCCTGTCGAACATGCAGGTCATCGCCGAGGCGGCGACCATCACCGGGCTGCTCGCGATCGTCCAGACCGTGGTCATCATCTGCGGCGGCCTCGACATCTCCGTCGGATCGCAGGTCGGCGTCGCCTCCGTGGTCAGCGCGATGACCTTCACCGCCACCGGATCGGGAGCGTTCCTCGGCATGGCCGCCGCCGTCGGCGTCGGGATGCTGATCGGCGCGCTGAACGGCATCGTGATCGTCTACGGCCGGGTGAACCCGACCATCGCCACGCTCGCCGGCCTCGCCGCGTACAAGGGGCTCGCCCAGCTCCTGTCCGACGGACGCGCCCAGGGTTACGTCCTCAACAACGACGTCTTCATCTTCCTCGGCCGCGGCAAGATGGCAGGCCTGCCGGTCATGGTCTGGATCCTGATCGTCGTGGCCGTCACCGTCCACCTGCTGCTCAAGTACACCGACATCGGACGCAACCTGTACGCCATCGGCGGCAACGACACCGCCGCCCGCCTCGCCGGCATCAGCATCAACAAGTACCTGATCTGCGTCTACGCGCTCATCGGCGTCGTCGCCGCCATCGCCGGCGTCCTGCTGACCGCCCGTACCGGATCGGGCCAGCCCGTGTCCGGCAGCGAGGGACTCGAACTCAAGGCGATCACCGCGGCCGCGCTGGGCGGCGCCGCGCTCAAGGGCGGCAAGGGCGGGATCGGCGGGACCCTGCTCGCCGTGGCGCTGCTCGGCTGTCTGGAGAACGGTCTCACCGTCCAGGGCATCAACACCTTCTGGCAGAACGTCGCCCAGGGCGCGCTCCTCGTCATCGCCGTCGTCATCCAGCAGCGACGCAGCGGCGAGAGGGCGGTCGGGCTGCCCCACTGAACGCTCGCGCGCCGCAGCCCGTACCGCTTCCTCTCCCCTTCCTTCCCGCTGTCCGGACTCCGCGGGCCGGACCCCCGCTACCGCACGGTCACCGTGACCGGCTTGTGCACGGACTGGCCCGGGAGCGTGACGGTGAGGACTCCGGTAGCGGCGTCCCAGTGGTACGCGTCCGCGGTGAGCCGCACCCCGCGCGCGGTGACCGCGGTGGGGGCGTGGGTGGTGCCCAGGAGGGAGAGCGTCCACCGGCGGTTCTTCACCTGGCCGTGGAAGGAACCCCTGGCCGCGCCGATCGACACGGTCCGCAGCGAGCCCTTCTCGTGATACGTCACCGGCGTCGTGGCGCTCCGCTGCTTCTGCTTCGTGGTGCCGTCGTCCTCGTACAGACGGTACGAGCCCGAAGCGCCGGTGGCGATGGACAGGGTGACGTCGGTCAGCGGGTTGCGGTCGTTGTCGGTGACGTTCGCGGTGCGGGTGGGCATGATGCCGCCGGCCTTGATGAAGACGGGCATCGTGTCAAGGGTGGTGGTGACGGACCGGGTGGTGCCGCCCCGGTAGGTCTTGCCGGTGAAGTAGTCGGTCCACTGCCCCGGCGGGAACCACACCGAGGTGGTGGCGGACTCGCCGGGCGTGGTCACCGGGGCGACCAGGACGTCGGAGCCGTAGAAGTACTCACTGCCGGCCGCCGCGTACGCCTCCGGCTCGTCGGGGTACTCCAGGTAG
This sequence comes from Streptomyces poriferorum, assembly GCF_019399235.1. GTDB lineage: Bacteria > Actinomycetota > Actinomycetes > Streptomycetales > Streptomycetaceae > Streptomyces > Streptomyces poriferorum. The sequence goes on from NZ_JAELVH010000081.1 coordinate 34,930, forward strand.
GCCGGGCGGACGATCGGCACTCCGGTACGGTTCGCTTCCGCGGCGAGGCCGTAGGTGTACGGAACCAGCTTCTCGCGGAGGTTGAGGAAGGCGTCGGCCGACTTGCGCGCTGCCGGGCCGTACTGCCACGGGAGCCGGTCGCTGTGGTTGCTGTGCAGTCGGTCGATCGGCTGGAAGGTGCCGAACTGGACCCAGCGGGCGTACAGGTCGTCGGGGAGCTTGTGCGTCCCCTTCTCCGAACCGGCAATGCCCGTCGTGTCGTTGTGGCCGCCGATGTCATGGGTGATGGACGCCATTCCGGTCGCGGCGGACTCTCCCGGGGTGTATCCGACCTCCAGGCGGAGGGTGCCCCAGGTGGATGCGGTGTCGCCGGTGAAGTGGACGGTGCTGCGCTTGTCCGCCCAGGGTCCGGTCGGCAGGGCCTGCTGGCCGGAGTACCCACCGGCCTGGAGCGAGCCGTAGGCGCGGGAGAGGACGAAGCCCCGGCCGATGGCCTCGGCGGATGTGTCGGCGTACTGCTGGTTGATCCAGGCGTCGGGCGTCACTCCCTTCAGCGAGGACTGCGAGGAGTCGCAGCACCAGTCCAGCCACCAGAAGTCGTTGCCCTGCCGGTCCATGGTCCGGTGCAGGTCCATGTAGGCCTTGAGCTGGTCCGGGTCGCCGAAGTCGAAGACGTAGCAGTCGTCGCCGCAGCCGCCCTTGACCAGCTTGCCCTTGGCGGTGGACTGAGCCTGGGAGAACTGAGGGTCCGTGGCCTGGATGCTCGGGTGCACATTGAGCGTGTTGTGCAGCCCCTGAGCCCGCGACCAGTCGAAGAAGCCCTTGGGGTCGGGGAACTTGGCCGGGTCGATCTCCCAGCCACGCCAGGTGTCACCGGCCTTGAAGTCGGTGTCGGTCACCAGGACGTCCAGGGGCACGCCCTCCGCGCGGAACGCCGGCAGGATCCTGTCCTGGTAGTCGGCGGCCGTCCGGTCGATGTACTCGGAGTACCAGACGCCGTACGCCCAGGTGGGCAGCAGTGCGGGCGGGCCGGTCAGAGTGGCGAGGTCCGTGAGGCCCCGCTTGTAGTCGTGCCCGTATCCGAAGACGTAACCGTCCTGGTAGGGGGCGCCGCCGTGGCCGGGGCGGGGGCGTACCTTCTTCGCCGCGGTGTCGTACAGGGCCGACGGGGAGTCGTCGAGCAGGTACCAGCCGTCCCGGTTGAGCAGGCCCGGTGTGGTGACGGGGGCGGCTCCTTCGCCGGTCACACCGTCCAGGCCGCGGCGGTATCCGCCGAGCGCGATGTGCGGCTGCGGCGCTGCTTCCGCCGGGGCCGCCAGGGCCGCCAGGGCCGCCAGGGCCGCCAGGGAGAGGGTGTCGATGTTGACGTGGCAACTGGCCGGATCGGGGCAGCCGAGGGTGACATCGTTGTCGCCCGCCTTGAGGGTGACGGGGACCGCGGCCGTCTGCCAGTCGTCCCAGTCCTTCGTCGCCGGGAGCTCCAGGGTCGTGGCCGGTCCCGCGGCCGCCGTCGTCACGGTGGCGGTGCGGGTCCGGTGGAGGCCGTCGCCGCCCTGCCCGTTGGCGTAGCGCGCCCGGAGCGTGTACGTGCCGTCGGCGGGCACGCCGACCACGTGCGCCGTGACGCTCGACCCCTTGGCGAGTTCGGCGACGAAGCCGTTGCCCGCGTATCCCGGGTGGTCGAGGGCGCCGGTGGCCGTACCGCCGATCCGTGCCGCCTCCGCCTCACAACTCACTCCGAAGAGGCAGTTCTTGATGGCGGTGCCGGCGGCGGACGGGTACCCGTCGTCGGGGCGGAGCAGGGCGACACTGTCGACGTTCACCGATCCCGTGTCCGAGGCGGTCCGCGTCAACGCGATGGTGTGCGGGCCCTTGTCGAGCTTCACCTCCGCCGTGGCCGTGGCCCAGCTGTCCCAGTCGGCCGTGGCCGGGAGGCTGACTTGCCGCGGCGCCCCGCCGTCGACCGAGAGGGACAGGGTACGGGCCTCCGTCTTGCCGTCTCCGCCACGGGAGTTGGCGTACTTCAGGGCGAACCGGTAGGTCCCTTCGGCGCTGACATCGATGTCAGCGGACACCGAACTGCCGGTTGCCTCGAAGCCGGCGGCAAAGGCCGCCCCGGTGTGGCCGCGGTGATCCGATGCGGTGCCGACCCCGTCGAGCCGCAGATCCTCCGCCTCGCACAGCGCACCCGGCGCGCAGACGAGCCGCTGCCAGGGGGTCGCGGTCACCGGCCCCTCTCCCGCGTCGAGTCGGACGGAGAGGTTCTGCGCGTCGAACGGCCCCGAGCCGACCCGGTAGCGCAGGGTCATCGCACGCGTCGAGACGGTCAGCCAGCCGTCCTTCGTCCGCGCGGTGTACGCGGTCGGAGTGAATCCGTCGCGCCCGATCGCGTTGAACGTCGGATCGTCGGTGAACGCCCCGTCGCCGGCGTACTCAGTACGGATGAGCGTCGGCGAGAGGATCTCGAAGCGGGCGTCCCCGGAGGTGACGGTCGGGATCGGGTCGCCGTGGCCGCCTCCGGCGGAGGCGGAACCTGCGCCGGTCAGGGTGGTCGAGGCAGCCACGGCGAGGGCGGCGGCCACACTCGCTCTCCGCCGCACCCCTCGTGGAATCCTGCTTCTGCTCATCGATGCGGGCATGGCACGCAACTCCGTTCTCCTGCACGCCGACTGAGGGCGGCCTGCACGCCGACTGGTGGGCGGCATCGCTGCCGCACCCATGATTCCAACGTTGCAAATCACTGGTTCGGCACGTAGGACACCACGCCCTCTCGCGTGGTGTCCACAACGGTGCGGCAAAATGCGGCGGGCTCTGCGACCTCAGCGCTACGGGAGCCGGGCGGGTGGCACGACCTGGCACTTTTGTCCGTATGAGGTCGCGCGCCGCCCTTCGGTCACGACGCCTGCTCGAACTGGAGCAGCAGGAGTACCGAGTCGTCGTCACGGCCGCCGCCCGTGTGATGGTCCACGTCGGCGCGCAGCTCCTGCAGCGCCCGGTCCGGACCCGGGTGGGAGAGCGGGCCCCCGGCCCGGTCCTGGAGGGGGTAGAACTCGCCCCGGTCGTCGCGGGCTTCGCTGAGGCCGTCGGTGTAGAAGAGAATCCGGTCCTCCGGGGCGAGGACGACCCGGGCGACGGCGGGGCCGGGGGCCTGAGGTGCGGCGAGGCCGGAGAGGCCGAGAGGCAGTGTGTGCTCGGCCGGCCGGGCGAGTTCCAGGTGCCCGTCCGCGCGCCGTATCAGCGGAGCGGCGTGGCCGTAGTTCAGAAGGTCGACCGAGCCGTCGTCGCGGGCCTCCGCGATGACGCCCGTGACGAACCGCTCTCCGTCGGTCCGGGTGGCGAGGGCCTCCTCGATGCGCGGTGCTATCTCCCGCAGCCCCAGTGGGCCGCTTGCCGCGTCCCGGAAAGTGTGCAGGACGACCGCAGCGGTCCGCAGCGCCTCGATGCCCTTGCCCTGGACATCCGCGATCATGACGCGCACTCCGTCCTCGCAGGGCACGGCCTGGGAGAGATCGCCGCCGACCCTCGCGGACCTGGTCGCGGACAGGTACGAGTCGGTCAGCGTGAGGGGACCGACCTGCGCGGGCAGCGGGGGCACCAGGACGTCCTGCACCGCCTCCGCGACCTCGCGTACGTCGACCAGGTCCCGCTCGGCCTGCCGGCGGACGCTGCTCACATAGCAGGCGGCGGCCGTGACGAAGACGATGCCGCCCAGGGCCACGAGCGTCCTGGTGTGCCCGAGGTGGTCGTCGGCGAGCGCGCTGACCAGGCAGAGCGCGGCCGAGAAGGCTCCCACACCAAGGACGGTCCGGGCGGTGCCGCGAGCGGCTGCCAGAGCGGGCCCGGCCGTGAAGAAGGGAAGCAGACCGAATCCGGGGCCCGCGAGGATCGAGGCGGTCGCCACGACCCCCATCGCAGCCACGGGGATCACCCATGGCTGATCGGCCGTTTTCGCCTGGGTGCGCATCTGATCGTCCTTCCCTGAGCCCGGACTTCACCGAGGCCTCACCGAGAGGCCGGACTTCGCAAGGGGGCTCGACTTCACCAGGGGTCCGGAGTCTCCGCGCGGCTGCCGAGGCGGCGGCACACGGCTCTGCCGGTGTCTTCCGCCGTCCGGCGCGCGACGGCGCCGCAGTCCGGAGCGGAGCGGCTCGCCGTCTGACGTACCAGCCTAGGGTGCCCGCTCCCCGGCATCATGAGGCGCCCGGCCTCGACGAGCGGGACGTTCGGCCCGGCCCGCCGGGACCACCGGCCCGGGCCGGAAATCCTCGGCACGGCGGGCGGCCCTCGCCGGCCCTCCCCCACGACAGCCCGGCGTTGCTCCTCCGACCCGCTACAGAACCGCAGGTCAGACGTTTCCCCAGGTCACAGAGGGTGGCGTAACACCGGCGAAACACGGGGACGGGTACGGTCTGCACCCCTGAACAGATGAGGGAGGCGACCATGGCCACGACCACGGGCCGGGCAGCACAGGCGCGGCGGGCCGCCGACGCGTTGCGGCAGCGCATCGTCGCCGGTGAGTTCGAGGACGGCAGACTCCCCGACGAACACGTGCTGAGCCGGTCGCTCGGCGCCTCGCGCAACGTCATCCGGGAGGCGCTGAACCTGCTGCGCGACGAGAACCTCGTCGTCCGGCGGCGCGGCATCGGCACCCTCGTCACCGCGCACACGTACCGGCACGGCCTGGACCGTCTGGCGGGGCTCGCGGAGGAGCTCACCTCCTACGGCACGGTCTCCAACGACGTACGCGAAGCACAGGTCGTCCCGCGGCCGCCCCCGGCGATCGCCGGGCGTCTCGCCCTGCCCCCTGGGTCGGAGGCCGTGTACATCGAGCGGCTGCGCCGGCTCGACGGCAGCCCACTGTCCCTGGACTCCACATGGCTGGCGCCCGACATCGGGCGTCCCCTCCTCGAACGCGACCTGGCAGGACAGGACTTGTTCGCGCTGATCGAGGAGGCGACCGGGGCCGCCCTGGGCAGCGCCGAGGTCACCGTGCACGCGGTCACCGCCGAGCCGGACATCGCGCGGGTGCTCGATGTCGCGGACGGTGCCGCGCTCTTCGCCATCGACCGGCTCACCCGGCTGTCCGACGGGCGGCCGGTCGACGTGGAGTCCCTGCGTGTGCGGGCCGACCGGTTCGCGCTGCGCGCCGTACTGCCGAGGAGCTGAACCGGTGGTGGCTCACCCGGACGCGGCCCACCTCGTCCTCCTGGCTCTCACCGGGCTGATCGGCGGTATCGGGATCACTGCCATCGGCCCCGGCGGCGTACTGCCGACGATCGGCCTGTTCCTCCTCACCGGCCTGTCGCCGTCCGGTGTCGCCGGCACCGCGATCGTCACGCACGTCGCCACCGGCATCCTGGGCACGGCGGCCTATACGCACTCGGGCCAGTTGAAGGCGGCGGCCACCCGCCGCTGCGCCGCCGTGCTCGCCCTGGCGGCGCTGGCCGGCACCCCGCTGGGCGTGCTGTGCAACACCCTGGTCGAAGGACGCGGCTTCGGACTGCTGCTCGCCTTCGCGGTCACCGTCACCGGAGTGCTGGTGTGGGTACGCGACCGGCGCGCCCCGCACGTGCCCGACGACCTCGCGGGCCCCGGCGTTCCCCCCGTCCGCACGGCGGTGGTCGGTTTCGCCGTGTCGCTGGCGGCAGGCCTGTTCGGGCTCGGCGGCCCGATGCTCGGCGTGCCCCTGCTCGTCGTCTGCGGACTGCCTGTGCTCGCCGCACTCGCCGCGGCACAGGCCCAGTCGATCGTGATCGCGAGCGTGGGCACGGTGGCGTACGTGGTGCACGGCGACGTGGACTGGCCGCTGGCCGCTCTGGTGGGGGTGCCGGAGCTGGCCGGGGTCCTGATCGGCTGGCGCATCGCACACCGGATTCCGGCCCGCCGCCTCAAGTACGCCCTGGTCGTCTGCCTGTTGGCGATGGCGCCTTACTTGGCGCTGCACACCTGACCGCGACGTTGACGAAGTCGGCGGTCTTGCCCACGCTGGTGCCACCTCGTGGGGACAGGTCGACGTCGGTGGCGGGTTGTCGACATGTCGTAAGGACGGCGGCAGGAGGGGCCGTTGACGGCTCCGCCCCGTCCGCCGTTCCGCGGCGGACGGGGCGGCGGTGTGGGGCGAGCGGACAGGTGCGGGCGGGCCGTGGTGGTCGGGACGCCGGCGCCTCGCGTCAGCTGCCCGGGCGGCCCGTATCGAAGTACCGGTTCAGCGGCGGCTCCTGTGCGAGTACGGCGCCGATGGTGAACGCGAAGGTGAGCGCCCCGCACACCACGATCAGCCAGGACAGCATGGTGAGGACCAGCCCCAGTGAGCCGTACTCCCCCAGGGCCCTGTTGAGTGCGCCCGGCATGTAGAGCCGGGCCGTGAGCCCGAGCGCGCTGGTGGCCGCTGCGCCCAGGAGAGCGCCCGGCAGGAGCGGCAGCCACCCGATCCGGTTGGCCAGCAGGAGGTGCTGGGTCCACAGCCACACGCCCGTACTCACGGCGAAGAACACCGGGACGCCCACCCACATACCGGCCCCGAAGCCGTTGCGGAGCGGCGCCTGGAGGAGCACCACGAGCAACAGCGCCAGCAGCCACACCGCCCATCGCCAGGCCGCGATCCTGGTCCCGGCCCTCGGGAGGGCCCAGGCCCGCTCGCACACTCTGGCCATGGCCCGGCTGAAGCTCGTCGCCGACACCAGTGCCACGAGCCCGCCGACGATTCCGGTGGTCTCGCGCAGCCCGTCCGGCGAGGACCGGCCCAGGACCTGTTGCAGTTCATGGTCGGACGGGCCGGCCAGCCCGAACATCGCGCGCAGGGACTCGCGCAGCTGATCGCGGACGCTCTGCGGGGCGAAGGCCGCCAGCGCGAACAGCAGAGGCACGGCAGCCAGGAACGCCTGGGCGGCGAGGCGGGTGCCCGCGTCCAGCAGGTTGCCGCTCACCAGTCGGCTCGTGAGCTCCGCGAGAACGGGGAACCGGGTCTCCGCCCCGGTCCTGAAGTCCTGCACCCGACTCGTCCACGACATTCCGCCTCCCGACCCCGCCCCGACGCGTCCAGCCCCCATTGGACGCAACCCCGGGCTGCCGGGCCACTCCGCC